>JAUWGI010000117.1 GCA_030606505.1 Deltaproteobacteria bacterium | reverse complement strand
AATATCCGCTTAATTGAAAAAAGTGGTGGCAAAAGCGGTAAAATTACCCTTGAGTAAAAACAATTATTGGTATATACTACCCATCACCAGCAACATCTTTTTGGAGGGTGCACCATGAAACTATCGTGTCTGCAAGAGAATCTGGACTGGGGGCTGGGGGTGGTGGGCAGAGCCGTCGCGGCTAGGACCACCCTGCCCATAACCAATAACGTCCTACTGGCTACGGAAAGCTCAAGGCTGAAGCTGGCGGCGACCAACCTGGAAATGGCCATCAGCTGCTGGATTGGGGCTAAAGTGGAGGAGGAGGGAGCCATCACCGTGCCCGCTAGGCTTCTCTCCGATTTTGTCAGCTCACTGCCCGCCGAGAAGGTGAATATCACTCTCTCCCAGCAGACCAGGACCCTGGGCATGAAGTGCGCCCGCTTCGAGGCGCGTATCAGCGGGGTGGACGCCAAGGACTTTCCCCCTATTCCCAAGGTGGAGGCGGGCATTACCACCAAAGTGGAGGTGGAAGCCCTGCGCCAGGGAATCAGCCAGGTGGTCTTCGCCGCCGCTACCGAAGAGTCCCGGCCGGTGCTCACCGGCGTCGATGCCAAGTTCGAGGGCAAGCTGGCGACGCTGGCCGCCGCCGACGGCTTCCGCCTGGCGGTATATAAGATGCCCCTGGCCGAGGCGGTCAGTAAAGCCACCGAGGTTATCATCCCCGCCCGCACCCTCGGCGAACTTAACCGTCTCATCGCCGAGCAGGAAGAACCGGTGGAGATTACGGTCAACCCCGACAAGGGGCAGGCCCTATTCAAACTCAAGAATATCGAGCTGGTCTCCCAGTTGATTCAGGGCACCTTCCCCAACTACGCCCAGCTTATCCCCGAGAGCTACACCACCAAGGCGACCATCAGCGTGGCCGATTTCCTGAGGGCGACCAAGACGGCTTCTATCTTTGCCCGCGACGGCAGCGGCATTATCCGGCTGGTGGTTACCCCCGGCGCCGAGATGGCTCCGGGTAAGGTTGTCGTTTCGGCGCGGTCCGAGGAGGTCGGCGACGACGTCGGCGAAATCGATGCCGTGGTGGAGGGGGAGGAGTCCAAGATTGCCTTTAACGGCAAGTACCTGACCGATGTGCTGGGGGTGCTCCACGAGACGCAGGTGGCGCTGGAGACGGCCAGCCCGTCCAGCCCGGGGGTTATCCGGCCGGTGGGGTCGGACAACTACCTGCACGTGGTGATGCCGATGTTTGTGCAGTGGTGAGGTAATTATTTAAGGTTATAGAGAAGGGGGGCAGAAGTGCCCCCCTTTTTTTGTTGGGGGAATATCTCTTTAAAGTTAGTCTAAAAGGTATTAAAATGCGGTAGGGTCGTGGTTAGCTGAAGGAGTGAAATTGGGGAGGTGAGATACACTTCTTCCCAAAAGTGTCTTATTACTGATTAGACTACGGCTTAGCTGTTAGGCTCTTGCAAAATTCCTCGCTGTCTGTAACCCAACCGAAAAGTAGCCTAACAATAAAAGTTGTTGCCTCCAGTGTAGAAGCCGGACCCAGGTAATTTACCGCATCTGAGATAAGGATGGGAAAATATTCTAAGAAAAATGCCATTCTCAGAGTAGAGTCCACACAACCATTGGCAGCCACTCCGGTAAAGGCTATATGCTTAATATCATAGGTCTTCAGGACAACATCCAAATTTGTCCCTACAAATCCGCTGTACCTCTGCTTGGAAACGACAATATCACCCTCCTTGGGTTTTAAATCTTCTATAATCTCGGCATCCCAAGTGCCTTCAATCAGTAGTTTCCCTTTTAGTTCTGGGCGCTTGCGCATTAGAACCAGGGCTAGTTCTTTATGCCAGTTTGGCGAGTTCTCTCCCCCGGCATTAGATAGGTCAGGATTATAGACCTGCCGTAAGTATACGATTTTGCACCCTACCTGCCGTGCTGAGCTGATTACATTCTTACAGGGTTCGACAATCCTTTGTGCTCCTGAGATATCCATCCCGTATAGGTCAAACATGCCCCCCTTATTCACAAAGGCATTTTGCATATCGACCACAATAACCGCGGTTCTACGGGGGTCTATTTCAATCGGTTCTGGCTCAGTTTTAATGGCGAATAGTTTTTTCATTTTGGATACCATCGTAGAAATGTGTGCTACTTTCTAAAGACTTATCTATGTGAAACTCTCATAACCAACTTCGTTATCTTCTCGAGCGTAAATCAGGTTGTTTCCGATTGCGTCTTGGAGTTTAATTATATGCCATTTTGTCTTGCTGTCAATCCCTAGCCATATAGATAACATACTGGGTGCAACACTCCCCCCTTCCCTGAATATCAACTAATAATCCCTGCCCCTCTGCTTAATAGAAAACTAAACCAAACCTCTTCTCGTGTCAAGGGGGGCAGTCTATCAAATCCATCTCACCAGCTCGCTCAAGTCGGCTCTTGAGGACTTGAACTGGGCCATCGGGTTTTCGCGGTCAGGATAACCAATGGCAACGCCTATAACTACCTTCTTATTCTCCGGAATATTGAGCAAGTCTTTGATTTCATCGGCGTAGTCGGTGATTAAGCCGATGGGACAGGTCGCCAACCCAAAATCGTGAGCGGCAAGCACCATATAGCCCACTGCCGTGCCAACGTCAACCATCTGCCTGGCGGAAAAGCAATCGTCGAGGCAGATAATGATGGCGACCGGCGCTCCGTAGAAATTGCAGCTTCCTTCGTTGACAAAGCTGTCTACAGAGGCGCCAATTCTATCGATATACGGTTTCATCGACTCCAGGGTCTGAACCCCTCTTTGCTTTATAGCTTTGGGCAGAGGTTTTACCGCCCCGGAGCCGCACGATATCTGCTTCTCTTTGTAAGCCTTAATCAACCTGCGGCTGAGTCTATCCTTCTCTTCATCCATCACCACAACAAATTCCCACGGCTGGAGGTTATTAGCCGAGGGAGCATTAATAGTCAGCCTC
>JAUWGI010000113.1 GCA_030606505.1 Deltaproteobacteria bacterium | reverse complement strand
ACGGCGGCGGAGCCGGTGCCCGATACCGCCTGGTAGGTAACGGCCACAACCCGCTTTATGGGATTAACCTTGTGCAGCGGGTTCAGCGCCACCACCAGTTGAATAGTGGAGCAGTTAGGATTGGCGATAATCCCCTTATGCCATTTAATGTCTTCCGGGTTGACCTCAGGCACCACCAGGGGCACCTTGGGTTCCATCCTGAAGGCTGAGCTGTTATCAACCACCACTGCCCCGGCCTGGGCGGCTAAAGGCGAAAAGTAGCGGCTTATCTCCGCCCCCGCCGAAAAGAGGGCGATATCCACGTCCTTAAATGAGGCGGGCGCCGTCTCCTTGACCACCAGCTCACGGTGATTGACGAACAGCTTCTTACCCGCCGAGCGGTCGGAGGCCAGCAGCTCGATGGAATTCATGGGGAAGTCCCGTTGCTCCAGTACCTTGATGAACTCCTGCCCCACCAGCCCGGTGGCACCAACTATAGCTACTTTGAGTCCCTTCATGATTCTTACTCCAGGCCAAGCAGAGTCTCCAGGCCGTAGACCAGCCCCTTACGATTGACCACTCCTCTGATAGCCAGCATGACCCCGGGCATATAGCACTCGCGCCCGATAGTATCATGACGTATTTTCAGTGTTTGCCCCGCCCCGCCCAGCATCACCTCCTGGTGAGCCAGCAGACCGGGCAGGCGCACGCTGTGAATACTGATGCCTTCAACCTGTTCCCCCCGCCCGGCTGAAGCCTTACCCTCCGGGGTGGAGAACGGTTTACCTTTAGCTTTGGCCATAGCCCTGGCGGTAGATAGTGCCGTCCCCGAAGGCGCGTCGGCCTTCAGGTGGTGGTGCAACTCGATAATCTCGGCAAAGTCAAAGTATTTGCCGGCTATCTTGGCCAGGTGCATCATCAGCACCGCGCCCAGGGCAAAGTTGGGCACCACCGCTACCCCCACACTCTTAGCCTGCGCCAGGCGGTCAATCTCTTTAATATCATCGCTGGTAAGCCCGCTGGTGCCTATCACCAGGTTAACCCCTCGTTCTGCAGCCAGGCGCACCGCCGGCATCACGGCAGTCGCCGTGGTGAAATCCACTACTACCTCCGGACGTGCGGCGCTGATAATCTCATCAAGGTTCTGGGAGAAGGGCACCGTGCCCGAGCCATCGGGCAGAGGCAGTTGCTTCTCAGCTGCCTCTATATCCACCGCCCCCACCAGCTGCATATCGGGCTCACGGCACAGGGCATCGACTAATGTCTGCCCCATTCTGCCCAGGGCGCCGTAAACAGCTACCTTTATCGGCTTCATCGCCTCGGTCCTCTATTTGGTCCTCTATTATGATAACTTCCCTTGTTCCGGGGAGGGTGGGAATCCCGTGTTTTGAACGGGTAGTCTTTAGATGGCGAGCTTTGTGTTCTGTCTCCGGCCGCTTGGGTCGACTTATCGAGTACCGCCCGCCGGGACAGGTTTACCCGGCCCATGTCGTCGATACCAATTACCTTAACCGTTACCTCATCGCCTATCTTGACTTCATCCTCGACCTTGGCTACCCGGTAGTCGGCCAGCTCGCTGATGTGGACCAGCCCCTCCTTGCCGGGGGCAATCTCCACCATGGCGCCGAAGTTCAATATCCGTGATACCTTTCCCGTGTAGGTGGCGCCGACCTCTACCTCCTTGGTCAGGGTTTCGATGATGTCAATGGCCTTTTTGGCGGACTCCTCATCGGGAGAGCCGATAATCACCGTGCCGTCGTTATCAATATCAATACTGGCTTTGGTCTGCTCAATAATTGACCTTATAGTTTTACCGCCGGTACCGATAACAGCGCCGATTTTATCCGGGTCGATAGTTATCTTGTACATTCTGGGCGCGTATTTGCTCATCTCAGGCCGGCTGGCGCTGATGGTCTGCTGCATCTCTTCCAGGATGAACAGGCGAGCCTGCCGGGCCTGGGGCAGCGTTTTGGCCACCACTTCCAGGCTTACGCCCTTGAGCTTGGTGTCCATCTGCATGGCGGTGATACCCTTGGCCGTACCGGCTATTTTAAAGTCCATATCTCCGTAGTTATCCTCTATCCCCTGGATATCGGTCAAGACCACATACTTGCCGTCATCACCGGTGACCAGCCCCATGGCTATGCCGGCGACGGCGGCGCTGGTCGGTATGCCGGCGTCCATCAGGGAAAGGCTGGAGGCGCAGACACTGGCCATAGAGGTGCTGCCGCTGGAGCTCAAGACCTCGGAGACTAATCGGATGGTGTAAGGGAAGTCCTCAGCTTTGGGCAGTATCGGCTCGATGGCTCGCTCGGCCAGAGCGCCGTGCCCGATTTCGCGCCTCCCCGGTGAGCCGACGCGCTTTGTCTCGCCGCTGGAGAAGGGGGGAAAGTTGTAGTGGTGGATAAAACGCTTACTATCCTCTATGCCCAGTCCGTCAAGCGGCTGCTCCTTGCCCACCGAGCCCAGGGTGGCAATGGTCAGAACCTGGGTCTGCCCACGGGTAAAAAGGGCCGAGCCGTGAGTGCGGGGCAGCAGCCCCACCTCGCAGCTTATGGGACGGACATCGGTTAAGCCGCGTCCGTCGATACGCTTCTGCTTCTCAAGCAGGTTATCCCTTATTTCCGCCCTGATTTTGGCATCAAGGGCGGCGTTGATATCTGCTTCGGGGAATTTCTCAGCCAGCTTTTCCACCAGCTCCTTCTTCAGCTGGCTCAGCTCTTCTTCCCGCTGAGACTTTTCCGTCTGGTTTAACGCCTGGACAAGCTTTTTATCAGCTATTGGCGAGATTGCCGCAAGCACTTCCGGGTTGACCTCGCTTACCGGCGCCTCCATCTTGGGCTTGCCCCGGGCCTGCTGAAGCTGCTCCTGGAGCTGGATAATAGGCTGGTTGGCCTGGTGGCCGAATTCTATTCCTTTAAGCACGATGTCCTCCGGAGCTTCGTTGGCTCCGGCCTCTATCATGACTATGGCCTCTTTGGTGCTGACCACCACCAGGTCAAGCTGGCTATCTTCAAGCTGGGCCATGGTCGGGTTCAATACCATTTCGTCGTTGATATAGCCCACATGGACGGCGCTCACCGGACCGGCAAACGGTACCGGCGAGATTGACAGTGCCGCCGAGCCGCCGATAATGGCCAGTATGTCGGGGTCA
>JAUWGI010000070.1 GCA_030606505.1 Deltaproteobacteria bacterium | reverse complement strand
GTTGCCGCCGGTGCAGAAAGCGTTACTGCCGGCACCGGTAAAGACCACCGCCACCACGGCGCGGTTCATCTGCGCCCGGTGGAAACCGGCGATAACGCCCTTAACCATCTCGGTGGTGTAGGAGTTGTACTGGGCGGGGTTGTTGAGGGTAATCCAGGCGCTGTAAACCCCGTCTACCGGTTTGCCGCTGGGGTCGATTATCGGTTTTTCCTCATACATGGTGCAGGGCGGCTCGGTACCGAAATGCTCCATACCCCAAATATTGTGGTCTTTTACACCACCTTCTCTGGGTACCCAATCTAAAGCCATTTATATCCTCCTTTTTGCTTTATTTTTTAAAAGTCAGGGGTCAGTATTATTCTCTTGGTCAGACCCCCCTTGTGGGCCTGCTCGAATGCCTGCTGTATCTGGCTCATCGGCCGTGTCTCAATAAAGGACTCTACCTCTATCTTGCCTTTGAGCACCAAATCGAGGACCTCGGGGTAGTACTTGGGCAGACAGCCCCAGGAGCCCAGGATATCGGCGTCGAAGGCCATCAACCGGGACATAGCGTACTCGTTCTTCTGCATGCCGAAGCCGCAGATTAGCAGCTTGCCGATGAAGGAGAGTAGCTCCAGACTGATGGCCTGGCCCTCAGCGGTGCCGGTCCACTCAAAAATCTTCCAGCCGTAGTTATGCGGCACGCCCTTCTCCTTGCAGTAGGCGCGGAACTCGTCCCTGATGTCACGGGGGCTCTTATCCACCGAGCTGATGACATGGGTGGCGCCGTAGTCCAGGGCCCTCTTCAGCTTCTCCGGGTTGCGGGCAATACCGATGACCTCTTTGGCCCCCAGCGCCTTACAGATCTGGGCGGCATACACCCCCAGCCCGCCGGTAACCCCGACAATGATAGTCAAATCACCGGGCTTAACCTCGGCCCGCATGGCCGCCTGGTAGGGCGAGGTTACGGCATCGGCGATGACGGCGAAATGAGATAGGGGCACGCCGTCTCGATGCGCCACCAGGCACAAATCCTCAGCCGGCACGACGATATGGCTGGAGAAACCGCCGTAGATTTCCATGCTGTTGCCGGGCATCTTCTGGGCCAGGCAGCGGTTGCCCCGGCCGGCGGCGCAGATGGGGCAGTTATTGCAGGGCATCACCGCCGGGATAATCACTTCCTTACCCATCCAATCCTTTTCGCCGGCTATCACCGTGCCGCTGATTTCATGTCCCAATGTAAGCGGCGGTTTGTTAACCGTGGGCACGCCGTCATAGAAATAGCCCAGGTCGGTATGGCAGACGCCGCAGCCGGCAATCTCAACCATCACCTCACCGGGCTTTAGCTTGGGGGCATCGATGCTCTTCCTCTCCAGCTTGCCCGGCTCTACCATCTGCCAGGTTTCAATTTTATCGGGTACTTTTGCCATTTTCTTCACTCCTCACTATCTGCTGATAAATCCAAAGAATAGAAACCAACCATTCACCTTCAGGCCAATCACCTCCTCCTAAGAATTAATAAACTTACGATTTTAGACAACCCAATAAGTTTATCGTTTGAATGCGCTTCATGTCAACAACAGGGGATGCCACCCAAATCAGCTAGGCACCATGACTCAGGCGGGCCACCAGTCTAATAGGCAGACTCTCCTCCACCATCCTGGTCTGAGTGGCGGTAATATCGTAAGGGACGCGGTGGAGCCTGACCTGGCCGGCCTGGCTATCATAGATAGCGTAGCTGGCCCTGGGGTCGCCGTCTCTCGGTTGCCCCACGGCGCCGGGATTGATAATCAACCGCTCCTCACCCAGCCCCACCGCGCTCTCGGGTGAGAACTTGCTGAAGGAGCAGGCACCGCCCTTGCCCGATTTAAATACCGCCGGCACATGGGAATGACACACCAGGCAATACTTTGACCTGAAGTGGGCGAAATTCTCACTGGCGGCGCTGATTGACAGGATATACTCCCAGACAGGCTCGCGGGGGCTGCCGTGCACCAGGGTAAAGTCATCCCTCTCGATAACCAGGGGCAGCTCCTTGATATAGACTACATCCTGCGGGGTCAACTGCCTGGCCGTCCAATGGCAGGCGGCGACGGCGTCGGGATTGAACTGGTTGGTATCAATTTCGCCGATGGCCGCCAGGTCGTGGTTTCCGGCCACACAGATATGGTTGGTCTGGCGCAGGAGCTCAAGGCACTGGTGCGGATCCGGCCCGTAGCCGACGATGTCCCCCAGGCACCATATCTCCTCCACCTCCCCCTGCTGCTTGATATCAACTAATACCGCCATAAAAGCGGCCAGATTGGCATGGATATCGGCAACAATTGCACAGCGCATTTTCACTAAAACTATAACAGTTTTTTTATTTTATGACCAGAGCCAGGCTGTGGCTTTTAATTATCAACCTCACCCCCTTTATTCTTTTATTATGGAAACCCTATCCCCTTTATCCCCGTCCCCTTATCAAGGGGAAGGGGAATAATTATATAAAAGAGGGGGCGAAGCCCCCTCTTAAACACCCCTATTGCGCACTTCGCCCCTCTCAAACTCCCTAAGTTTAGCTTATTGTGAAACACTATTAAGCAAACATAAAATGACTTGACAAATGTTTATTTTATGTTATAATTATGTTATAATTAAGATGATTAAGCATATAACTATACAATTAGCTCTGGTAATCATCTAAATTGTTTGAGGAGTGAAACAAAAATGCACGAGCCAAATATTAAAACAACCGAAAAACTTATAAATAGTTTAAACGAGATAGAAGACATCCGTGAGATGCTTCATACGATTCCTGTCTTACCAATCGTTGAGGAGTCTATTCAACGACAAGCCCTGGTTGAGACTGTGTATTACACAGCTCGAATTGAGGGCAATCCTCTGGATATACGAGTTGCAGAGAAACTCCGTGAATACCAAACCTCAAAACCCAAGACTGATAGTGAGCAAGAGTATGTGAATTTGTACAAAGCAATAGATTTCATCCGTGATATTGCTGGTAAGAATGATATTCCTATAGATGAGGAAGTTATCAAGCAAATCCATGCTTTTGTTATAAGGGATATTCCGAGTCAAGGGTCACCAGGTGTGTATAAATTAAGGCCACACGAAATCCAGAGTCGAACAACGGGGGAACGTATCTTCTTACCACCTAGCCCAAACGATACACCAAGGCTTATGGGCGAGTTATGTGCTTGGCTAAGCCAAAAACGACTAGCGGTCCATCCAATAATTACTGCTGGTGTAGCACATTTGGAACTAGTAGCTATACATCCATTTGGTGATGGTAATGGACGTACGGCTCGTGCTTTGGCAGACCTTATTCTTTGGCGATATGGATACACATTTAGGCATTTATTTTCTTGGTTGCGTCAAGTAGGGATTGATATGGATACCTATCACCAAAAATTGCGACAGGCTCTTGGGCCTGAATATGGAGCTAATGCTGACTCTACTGTATGGCTTGAGTATTTTGCTGAGTCTATCCAGAAGAGTTTAGTTGAATTGAGGCCTGCGCTACATAAGATGCGTGAAGCTTTTGTCAATGCCTATAATCAGGGTTTAAAAGAGGGACTTTCCAGTGACCAAGTTGAGGCAGTAGTTTTCGCTGATATGTACGGAAGTGTTACCACAGCTGAATATATGCGAACCAAAAGATTATCCCGAGCAACTGTAGTGAAACGCTTAAATGAACTTGTAAAATTAGGCTTTTTGCAGGTTGAAGGTAAAGGTCGTAGTGTTAGGTATATTGGGGTGCCAAAAGAAGGCACTAAGTAACGGAGAAATCAACTAAATAAGGTTGGAATAAATAAAAACGCTCCCGCCCTATAAGGGCATTAGCTCACCCACCCCCACCCTACCTTGTGACCCCAAATACCGCCGTGCTATAATTTTGCCATGAAGGTCTCGGAGCTGGGGGAGTTCGGGCTGATTGACCTGCTGGCCAAAATGGCCGTCGCGGAGAATGAGCAGCTAATAATCGGCATCGGCGATGATGCCGCCGCCTGGCAGGGTGACGCCTCGATACAGCTGGCCACCGTCGATTCCTTTATTCAGGATGTCCACTTCCCGGCGGGTATAGCCTCCTGGCCGGAGCTGGGCTGGAAGGCGCTGGCGGTTAATCTCAGTGACATTGCCGCCATGGGTGGCACCCCCCGCTACGCCCTGGTGTCGCTGGCTTTACCCCCCGAAACCGAAGTAGACGATGTCACCACCCTCTACACCGGCATGCTGGAACTGGCCAGGCAGCACGGCGTAACCATAGCCGGCGGCGATATCAGTAATGCCCCTATGGTAATTATCAATGTTACCGTTCTGGGCAATAGCCCCAAAAAGCAGATACTCACCCGCTCCTCAGCCAAACCGGGAGAGCTTATAGCCGTTACCGGCCATCTGGGGGCGGCCGCCGCCGGTCTGGAGATGCTGACCAAAAAGCTTAAATTTAACCCCAAAGCCACCGCCCGCTTCCGGCAGGCTTTCTTTAAGCCCACCCCCCGCATCGCCGAAGGGCAGCTGTTACTGGAGCAGGGAGTGAAAACGGCCATAGATATCAGCGACGGCCTGCTCGCCGACTTAAACCAGATAGGCAAAGCCAGCAAGGTCGGCGCTAAAGTAGAAGCCGACCGCGTGCCCGTGGAGCCTCTGGTTAAAGCCGCCTTCGGCGATAAAGCCCTGGAACTGGCTTTAACCGGGGGTGAGGACTACGAACTGCTCTTTACCGCCAGTTCTGTGGTTATAGATAAAGTAAAAAAGGCCGCCTCCTGCCCGGTAACCGTTATCGGCGAGATTATCGCCGGCAAGGGAGTAACCGTGGTCGACCGCCAGGGAAATCCACTTGATATGGGCAAAACGGGCTGGGAGCACTTTACCAGCCGATGAACCAGCTTGAGA
>JAUWGI010000081.1 GCA_030606505.1 Deltaproteobacteria bacterium | reverse complement strand
GACCAGGATATAGAGAAAATTATAGATTTAAGCCTGGACTGCAAGCGCATAGTTGATAGCAAGCAGCCCGGCGGCCGCCTGACCCTGAACATCTCCCCCTTCGTGCCCAAGGCGGGCACCCCCTTCCAGTGGCTGCCGATGACCCAGCCCGCTATTCTGAACCGACGACTGTCCCGGCTTAAAAAAAGCCTGATGCCCAGGGGAATCAAGGTTAAAGGGGAAAGCCCGGCCTGGAGCCAGGTTCAGGGTGTGCTGGCGCGGGGCGATGCCAAGCTGGCCAAGGTGCTGGCAGATATAGAAGAGGTCACTCTATCCGGCTGGCGCAAGGCGGTGGCCAAATACGACATAGACGTGGATTTTTACGCTCACCAGAGGTGGGATATCAAGCAAAAACTGCCCTGGGATATGATAGATTCGGGCACTAAAGCGGGTCAGCTTGAATTAGAGCTGGATAGAGCCCTGGCTTAAGTTTTTAGCCGAGCAGTTCGGTTACGACTTCGTTTATCTCCCGCCCGTCGGCCCTGCCCTTGAGCTTGGCGATAAGCTGGGGCATGACCTTGCCCTTATCCCTGATTCCCTCCGCCCCGACCTCCTCAATAATGCGGCGGGCCTCGGCCACAATCTCGTCACGGGTCATCTGCCGGGGCAGGTACTGCTCCAGGACCGCCATCTCCGCTTCTTCTATAGCCGCCAGTTCCGGGCGGCTTCCCTGCTTGAAGGCCTCGATGCTCTCCTTGCGCTGCCTGACCTCCTTGGTGATAACGCCCAGGATATCGCTATCTTCCAAAGCGGCCTGGCGGGCAATTTCGGCATTCTTGATGGCAGCCATGGCCAGCCGTATGGCCGAACGTTTAACTTTATCCCCATCCTTCATCGCCTGCTTGAGGTCATCAGCCAGCTTTTGCTTTAATGCGGATTCTTTTGCCATAATCTCTACACTCTTCCAGGCCTTCGGGCGCTCTTGCGTCTCTTGGCGGCTTCTTTGTTGGCAGTTATCGTGACTCCACAATTTTAGTCGGCTAAAGTTAGCCTGTCAACTGGGGGTATTTTAATGTCTTAGCAACCTACCCCCTTTATCCCCCTCCCTTACAAGGGAGGGGGAAGATTTTTTAAGA
Source organism: Deltaproteobacteria bacterium (assembly GCA_030606505.1). Taxonomy (GTDB): domain Bacteria; phylum Chloroflexota; class Dehalococcoidia; order Dehalococcoidales; family BS750m-G39; genus JABMRW01. The sequence goes on along the minus strand of JAUWGI010000081.1, from coordinate 3,122 downwards.
AGAGGGGGCTTCGCCCCCTCTTAAACACCCCGTGTTAATTTTGTCTCACTCCTAAATATCCCCTTCTATTTAAAAGAGTTTTAGAGGCGAAACCTCTGAGGGTGGGTGGGAAGCAAGACATCTATTAAAAAAGGGGAGGGGTAGAAAACCCCCCAAAAAAGAGAGTTTTAGAAACGAAACCTCTTGAGGGCGGGAGGGTGGGAAGAAAAACAATACTTTAAAAAGGGGGCAGGGGGTGGGAATAGTCAAGTCCAAGAAGGTGCAACCCTTTTGGGCGGGAGGGTGGGAAGAAAAAGTTATTTTAAAAAGGGGGCGGGGATGGGGCAATACCGTAGCCAGCCGGTTTTAATGCTCTATTCTCTTTAAAATCTCCCGGGCGGCCACCACGCCGGAAACCGAAGCCTGAATCAAACCGCGGCTGACGCCGGCGCCATCACCAACGGCAAACATATTGCCGATCTCGGTCTCCAGGCCGGGGCTCAGCTCGGGCCGGCTGGAATAGAACTTAACCTCGGTACCGTAAAGCAGGGTGTCGGGCGAAGCGACGCCCGGAGCCAGCCTGTCCATCGCTTCAAGCATCTCCACAATACCGGTGAGGTAACGATAAGGCAGGGCAAAGCTCAAGTCACCGGGGGTAGCATCCTTCAGGGTTGGCTTTACCAGTCCCCGCTCAATGCGCTCCGGTGTGGAGCGCCGCCCCTCCCTCAGGTCGCCCAGGCGCTGCAGCAGAACGCCGCCGCTCAGGATATTAGCCAGCCGGGCTAGATATTTACCGTAGGCGATAGGCTGGTTAAAAGGCTTGGTGAAGGCGGTGCTCACCAGCAGGGCAAAGTTGGTGTTTTTGGTCTTGCGCTCGGCATAACTGTGACCGTTGACGGTGATTACCGGGTCACCACCGCCGGTGGACTCCATAATGACCTCGCCGCCGGGGCACATGCAGAAGGTTCTAACCCGGTCGTCAAAGCTCCGGGACATGAACTCCAGCTTCGATTCGTAGAGGTAGTTGGTCAGTTCGGCCATCACCGCCGCCGGCACCTCCACCCGGACGCCGACATCAACCGGGTTGCTGTGCATGGTTAATTTAAGCCGCTCGGCTTCGGTGGTCAGCCAGTCGGCGCCTTCCCGGCCCGGCGCCAGGATAAGGTAATCGCAGTCAAACCTGTCCCCACCCCCGGTTTCCACCCCCTTGACCTTGCCCCCCTCAACGCTGATATTGCAGACCTCGGTCTCCAGCCTGGATTCTATACGGGGGCTTAAGTTATCCCACATTGATTTGAGCACCAGGCGGCAGTGCTCGGTGCCCAGGTGGCGGACAGGCATCGGCACCAGCTTCAACCCGGCCAGTTCCGCCTTTTTCTGTAACTGGCTAACCTTTTTGCCAATGCCGTAAAGCTTATCCGGGGCACCAAACCCCAGGTATACTCCATCAGCGTAGCCGATAAGGGCTTCCGTCTGGCTCTCTCCAAGGTATTCGCTGAGCCTGCCCCCCACCCGGGAGGACAGGGTCAGCTTGCCGTCACTGAAAGCACCGGCCCCACCCAGCCCACAGACCAGGTTGCAGAGTGAGCATTGGATACAGGAACCATCGGTGTCCTGAGCTGGACACTGGCGCTTATCAATGTCCCTCCCCTTCTCGATAAGCAGGATATCCAGGTCGGAAGCCTGGGACAGCTCCAGGGCGGCGAAGATAGCCGCCGGACCGCCACCAACGATAATAACATCGTATTTATGGGTCATTTTTCTCAAACCAAGCCATTGTATAACCGCTAGCCCCAGCCGTCAAGGAAGGGGGCAAATAAGCCGATAGCCTGAAATTCCCGTAGTGAGGCCAAATGAGTATATTGGGGTATTGCCATTTGGCAGAATTTGTAGTAACTTATGGTTAGCTAGACTAACTTGGATTAATCTTAAGTAAGTTAAATAAACAAAGGTTAACTTGCCATCTGGCAAATTGGGGTTGATGCTTGAAGCCTAAAGGACGGCTATAGCCCGGAGTACGACCGGGAAATAAGGTGAAGCCACTAAAAAGGTTGCTGATAGTTGTCCCGGTGGTGGGGCTGATTCTGGTCAGTATATTCATGCCCGCCCACGCGGCAGCGCCCGGTTATGCGTGGTGGGATACAGATTACCAGTACCGCCAGAAGATTACGGTATCATCGAGTGGTTCAACCGCCGTACCGGATGAATATTCGGTTGGTTTCACCGAAGACACGGCGTCACTCATATCAGCCGGCAGGCTCCGTTCCGATGGTAACGACTGGAGAATCGTGTACTGGAACGGCTCTCACTGGATAGAACTGGACAGGCACGTCCGCAGTGGCTGGGACTCAGCCGATACTGAGACCTGGTTCAAGACTCAGTCAGCCATCAGCGGAGGCGCTTCAGACGACAACTACTATGTCTACTACGGACACCCGGCCGAGACGGGAACTCCCCCCAGCTACTGGTCGGACTCCATGGGGGCGGATGCCCCCTCAAAGGTCTACTGGTATGCCGACAGTTTCGAAGAGCACGCCATTGGCGAGCACCCTGACGGCTGGACTGACCAAGAAAACGAATTCTTCTATGTAGCCCTCCATGATCCTGAGAAGTGGTTCCAGGTGAATACCTGGGATGACTGGAAAGATGGTTCAACGGCTTCAAGCATGGCTGACATCGGTGATGCTGTCTGGAGCGCCAGAGTCTACTTCCACGAGGAGGATGATAATGAGTGGGGAGGCATCGGTGTTCATATTGATAACGGGAATATTGGCTGTATTGTCGTAATCCGTGACGGCGGCTGGGACCGGGCCTCTGAGCCTGATTGGGCTATCACCACCGGTTGGCAACCGAACACAGACATCCATTTTCCAATAAACACAAAAGGAAGAATTGAACTAATCACGGAAGGGACCAATCTCGACGCCTACTGGTACAACCCACCGGGTGACAGTTCGGAAAAGGTCACCGTGTTCACCGACTTCGAAATGCTTCCAGGCACCGGCAAACTGGATGTTCATGTTGAACGTCCTGGTAGTGTGCCTCTGAATACCAGATGGCTTGATGCCGATGATATAATCGTGCGCAAGTACGTTAACCCCGAGCCGACGGTTTCTCTGGGCGCGGAGGAAGAACGGCCACCT
>JAUWGI010000039.1 GCA_030606505.1 Deltaproteobacteria bacterium | reverse complement strand
GATTAGGGGGTCGGGAATTTATTTCTCGTTCGGGGGTGGGGGGAAAAGGAGTGGGTTAATCTAATAGGGTGTTTAAGAGGGGCGTTTGTTTCTCTCTTTGGGGGTTAATGGGAGTGTTTGAGAGGGGGCGAAGCCCCCTCTTCTAAAAAAATCTTCCCCCTCTCCAAGATTGGAGAGGGGGATTAAGGGGGTGAGGTTGATAATCTCTCTATTTGGTATCGCCGCTGACGAAGGCGACGGCGTATTCCCTGGAGTGGGAGAGGGTGACCGCCAGCTTATCCAGGCCCATCCCTTTAGCCTGCTGCTGCGTCTTGCCGTAGAGATTGACCACCGGCCGGCCGCCTGGGTCGGACAGTATCTCAATCTCCTTCAGGCTGATACCCTTGGCCGGTTTGCCCAGGGCTTTGACTACCGCTTCCTTGGCGGCGAAGCGGGCCGCCAGCGAGGGCAGCTTTTTGCGGTAGAGCTTTAGCTCCGAGTCGGTATAAATCCGCTTCAGGAAAGCTTCCCCGTGGCGGGCGATAGCCTCTTCCAGGCGGGCTATTTCGACTATATCGACGCCGATGCAGTGCATATCAGACCTGTTAACATAAATAAGCCGTTTTGGGGATTATAGTTTATTTGGGGGGGTGCGTTCAAGCTTGGTAGCCCCTCCCCATTTTTAGCGATTCTTTTTCTTCCCACCCTCCCGCCCGAAAGAGGTGTTGCCTCTATCAGTTCTTTTTTGTGGGGGTGGGGGGAAGCCTAAGCGTTATGGGGGGATAAAAAGGGCTTTAGCCCTTTTACCTTAAAGGGTGGCGGGCGGGTAAAGATAAAATTGGGGGGTGAGGTTGATAACTAAAAGATAAGTGTGGGAAATAAGAGAAATTTTAATAGGGGGAGTGGGGTCAGTGCCGTCTGAGCCTGCCTGATTTGGAAATCTACTGCCCCTAATGCTAAAATTAGTAGTATAGGAGGACTGATGAAATATAAGCTGTTAGTGGTAGATATAGATGGCACCCTGCTGGGCAGAGAGAGAACTATCTCGGCGGAGAACAAAGAGGCGCTGGCCCAAGCCCGAAAGTCGGGGGTGGGGGTTGCCCTGTCCACCGGACGGGCAGTCCTGGCCTGCCGGTCTATTTTAGACCAGCTGGCGCTGGACGGCCATCATATCTTCTTTGACGGCGCTTTAGTCTCCGACCTGGGCGAGGAAGTCTATGCCGAGCCGCTGGACAGGGGGGTGGTCAGGGAGGCGATTGAGTTTGCCCACCGGCATAAAATAGACCTCGAGCTTTATTCGACGACCCACTATTTTGTCGAGCGGGAGACCTGGTCGACCGATGCCCACCGCAAGTTCTTCGGCATAGAGCCTACCATCGTGGATTTCACCGGCCTCTGGGAGCGGGAGAGAATCATTAAGGGTGGGCTGGCTTCGGTCAATCCCCAGCAGATGGCTAAGGCCAGGGAGTTTTACGCCCGGTTTGAGAGCAACCTTCACTTTTCCCTGGCCAGGTCGCCAGCTTTTCCCGACGTCGAGTTTACCAACGTGGTTGCCCTTGGGGTATCTAAGGGAAGGGCGCTGGAGGCGCTGGCCCTGCATCTGGGGATGTCCCTGGCTGAGGTGATGGCGGTGGGGGACGGCACCAACGACATTACCCTGCTTTCCCGGGCGGGGCTGGCGGTGGCTATGGACAATGCCCCCGACGAGGTGAAGGCGGTGGCCGACCATATAACCCTTGATGTTGACCAGAGCGGTCTGGCGGTGGCGGTTGAGCGCTTTTTGCTTTAAGCCAAAGGAGCCGACTTATGATTGTTAGAAATATCGATCACCCAGAGGTAGTCCAGACAGGCTACATAGCTCACGGTGGGGCGGCAGCCTGCATGCTGCTGGATAGCCGGGTACTAAAAGGCCTCCTATTCTTTGCCCACGCCGTTCTGAAGCCGGGTAAGGAGATAGAGGCGCACGTAGACCCTTATGAGGAGGTCTACTACCTGCTTTCGGGGCGGGGGGTGATGACGGTCGGTGAAGAGCAGCAGGAGGTAACCGCCGGTGACGCTATCTGGCTCCCCTGCGGAGTGCCCCACAGCCTGACAAACAACGGGGATGAGGACTGTGTGATACTGGTGGCGGCGGCGGCGATTTAGCGGTTCTGGCTGTAGGGGGTGTATCCGGCTGGCGGTGTCTAGAAGCCGGCGTGGGTGCCGATGAAGGAATGGAGCGGCCAGAGGTCTACTATCAAATAGGTGGCTGAGTTCCACAAAACAATACCGAACAGGGCGATGTTCAGCAGCCACAGCATGCTTTCCTTGCCGAAGAAATAGAGGGCTAGTGCCACCGCTACACCTATCAGCCCTTTGCTTATCATACTGCTGCCGATGCCGGTCATGAGCGGGTTAATCTCTATTGCCCCCGCCATTAAACTTATCTTGGTTAAGTAGGCGTCGGTAATATTCAGTGCTACGAAGACTACCGCTGGTATCATGCTTAAACTCCAGCTTTCCGACTGGTCGGACGGGGCACCTAGTAAAATGGTAACCCCCCAGATAGCGATGGTCAAGGTGACTTTTCCTATCCTAAGCGACTGTTCTGGAACGACAGCGGTGGGCTTGACCGGGACTATTTTCCTAGTACTAACGTATCCCTGAATAGGTACTTTCGGGTGATTTACAGCTTGCCCGGTTGTGAAGCATAATTGACATATGCCAACACGTTTTAGCAGTTTCAAAGGAGGCTTACACTATGCCGGTTGAAATAAAGGGCGAGACCTACTATAGAACATCAGAAACCTGTCGGATAGTAGGGATAGGTAGGTCTACCTTTTTGAGATGGCTTAGGAAAGGTACTCTGAATGATGCCTCCCACCGGGATAAGCGGGGATGGAGGCTGTTCACGGAGGCTGATGTTGACAGAATCGCCAGGGAAGCAAATCACATCACCTAAAGCCAGCCAGGGTAGGCCAAAAAAGGAGGACGGTCATATGGCAAACGTAATTGACGAGGCGGCACAGGAGCTTACAGAGATGCAGGTTTCGGATGATTTAAGGCAGAGGCTCAGCCTGATTATTGAGGAAGAGGGGAACAGGATGAGGAAAGAGGCGGACCGAAAATCGGCTCATATTATTGCTGGAGCCCGGGATGAGTACAGGCAGCGGTTAATCAATGTTCTGGCACAGGAGCGGGAAAGGATCAGGAGAGAGGCAGAACAAGAGTCGGCCACCATTATCGCCAGAGCCAAACAGAAAGGGGAGCACCTGATTACCAACGCCAGGACAGAGGCTCAGCTTCAGTCGGAACAGGTTATCGCTGAGATAAGAGGGCAAGCTGAGCAAGAGGCGGAGAGGTACATTGGCGAAACCAAGGAGAAGACTAAAGAGGTGGTAGCCGAGTTCGAAAGCACCATTAAGCAACAGACTGAGCAGAAAGCCGATAAGATTATTGCCGAGGCCGAGGAGACGAGCGCGCGAATTATTGCCGAGGCTGCAGAGAAGGCCAAGAAGCAGGCCGAGCAGGAAAAACAACAGGAGAGGAAGCTCTTTATCGAGCGGGCTAAAGAGGAGGCGGCTGACGTTATCGCCAAGGCACAGCGGGAGGCCGAGAAAGAGGCCAACCAGATACTGGCCGACGCCCGGAGAGAAGCTGAGGAAATGGCTAACGGAATTGTCAATGACGCTAAGAAATCGGCCAAACAGGTTGCCAGCGAGGCCAAGGAGAGCGGGAAATCTAAAGCGGAAGAAGAGCTGGCCAAGAAAATGGCTGAGGTCAAGCGCGAGTCAGAATGGGAAGCGGCTCAGATTATTTCGGCGGCTAAACGGCAGGCGGAACAAATCATCCGCGAAGCCAAGAAAAAGTAGAAATAGCCAACCAAGATTTCTTGAATAGATATTTTTGAAAGATTGAGAGGGGACTTTAAGTCCCCTCTCTTATTTTTTAACTAGTAATAGTCGCCGCCGCCGCCCCTCCGGCCGATCCAGAGGCCGATGAAGAAGAGCGCCAGCGCCCCCACCCCGATGAGGACATAGAGCAACCAGCCGCTTAGCCCGGGGAAGTTAAAGCTAAAGCCAACGGTGAATATACCGGTGCCGGTCCATTGGCTGGCATTGGAAGCGGCATCTACCGCCCTTAGCCTCCAGTAGTAGGGGGCTTCCTTATTGGTTGACTCCAGCGCCTCCTCTTCAGTAAGGGTATATTCCGAGGTGGTCAGCCCGGTCTTATTCACTAACGGAGAGGTGAAATTCTCGTTGGTGGCTACCTGGAGGTCATAGGTTATGGGCAGGCTCTGCTCGACGACGCCGTCAATATCGGCGGTAACATCCTCCCAGTCAAAGTATGTCTGTGAGTCCGCTTTGCCTTCCATAAAGGGCTTCAGGGGTGGTGGTGTCGCCGGCGGCGTTGACTCCATGACAAAGGTGACCGACATGCTGCTGACGCCGTCAGTGGCGGTTATGGTATGCCCCCCGGCGTCGCTGGGGGGAACTTCGAAGGTATAGGAAAAGCTGCCGTCCGATTCGCTGGTGATGTGAAAGGTGACCGGGGTCGAGGCGTAGGTGATGGTTATATCAGAGCTGGGTTTGAAGCCGGAGCCGCTTATGGTCACCTCTTGGCCCACATGACCCGGCGAATTCAGGCTGGTAATCGGGCTGATGCTGACATCGGTGCTTATGAAGAAGGTGGCACTGGCCGAGTTATCATCATCGTCCTCAGCCTCGACCTCATATTCTCCGGCGGCTACCTCGGGCACATTGATGTGAGTCTCAAAACTGCCGGAACTACCGGTCGTATCTCCTCCCACCTCATCGCCGTCAAAGGTGATGGTAAAATCCTCCCGGTAGGCAAAGCCGGTGCCGGTAACCAGTACCCTGTCGTCCACCGCTCCCTCTACGGGGTCAATCTCTATAGCTGGCTCCACGGTGAACTCGTCCTCGGCCTCGTCATTGTCAACCTCGACGGTTATAGTGTGGTCACCAGCGACGCTCTCGGGAACGAGGAAATAGCTGGTGAAGGAGCCGCTGCTGCTGGTATCATCGTCGCCTCTGGATATTTCAACACTGGAATTGCCGAATTTTATCTCAATGTTTTCGTTGCCCTCAAAACCGGAGCCGTTAACCCTGACCTCGGTGTCTACCGTCCCCTCATCGGGGCTGATGGAGAGGCCGATGACGATGACACGGAAATCATCCACAGCGAGTATCACTTCGTTATCATCGGCGGCATAGACATAGTAGTCGCCGCTTTCGACATCTTCGTCATCTTCGCCATCGGTAAGCTCGTCGGGGACATCAAAGTCGATTTCGAATGACGATTCGCAGTTATACTCTATGGCTATCCGTTCGTAGTTTTCAACGTCCTGGTCAATGTCATCCCCTTCATCAGCCTCCTCGCTGGAAAAGTAAAAATATACGTCTTCTCCCGCAGTAAAACCTGAGCAGTAGATTTCAACATAATCGTCGATTTCACCGCTAGTCGGGGTAACCGAAATATTTTCCGCCGCCAGTACCGGTGTGACCGGTATAGCCACAAGTAGCATAGCCAGGATAACTGCCGTCGCCAGAATGCGTAAAAATCTGTTACCTTTCACCATCAACCTCCATCAGCATCATTTTAAAAATCGCCTAAGGGTTTGCCCTATATTTATAACGAATATAACGGAAAAAAGTTATGAAATTATTAAGAAACCCTAAAGTATTTTGGAGTGTTCCAAACTTTGGGGTAAATTCCACCACTTCCATCTTTTTTGCCAAACTGCAAACCTGCCTAAATAATAAACTATATTCTCATACCCTGTCAATGGGAAATTTGCGACAAAATATTATTGACCGATTAGAACAAGTGTGCTACTATTTTATCACGCGGCGTTGAGAGAAGAGTTATGGATTTTGACGATATTGAACTGGATTTGCCGCCGGAGTTTTGCCACTACCAGGATAACGGGTGCGACTTTGCCGATTCCTGCCTTGACTGTCCCTTCCCCGAGTGCCTCTATGCCCAGCCCGGGGGCAAGCAGCGGTGGCTGAAGTGCTTGAGAGGTGAGGCCGTTTTAAGGCTTTTTACTGACCAGGGTAAAACAGTGAAGGAGCTGGCCCTGATGTTCGGCGTCAGCCGACGCACCATCCAGCGAATACTGAAGCAGGCAAAATATATATCTACCCCGAAAATCAAGACTCTAAGGGGGGCTGATGGATAAGAACTCTATTATCTCACAGTTGAACCGCCAGGATATCGAACGCTTTAGGGGATACCGGGGGCTGCTTGATTTCTACCACGGCCGGCAGTGGGAGGGGAGAGAGAGGCGGGGGGAGAAACGGCTGACCTTCAACTATGCCAAAGTCTTTATCGACAAGGTTACCTCTTATCTCATGTCCGGGGTTAACTTTGCCGTGGACACTGTAGAAGATTCAGACGAGGCCGAAGCTAAAGCCCGGAAGGCCGAAGCTGCCCTGCACCAGGTCTATGAGGAGAACAACCTGGAGCAGCTGGACCTGGAGACCGAGATTGACTGTGCCGTCCTGGGTGATGCCGGCTACAAGGTTACCTGGGATACCGAGGCCAAAAAAATCAGGGTTACCGCCCCCGATATCCAGGGCATCTATGCTTGGTGGCTGGGAGACGATACCTCCAGGGTGTGGCGGGTGGCCTCCAAATACAGCCTGACCGCCGAGGAGAGCCAGCTGCTCTACGGGGTGAAGCCCAGGGGTAAAACAGCGACTGTAGTCGAGCTGTGGAGCGACGGCCAGTTCGAGCTTTACCTGGATGACAGCCTCATCGAGAGCAAGCCCAACCCCTACGGCTTCGTCCCCTTTATCATCTACCCCAACCTCAGGGAGCCGAAGCAGTTCTGGGGTATATCTGATTTATCAGCGATTATGGAGTCCCAGCAGGAGCTTAACCGGGCGATGTCCCAGCTATCACGAATATTAGAGTTATCGGGCAACCCCATCGCCGTGCTGGAGAATGTGGAGGAGGCCGAGGATATCGCCGTTAGACCGGGGGCGGTCTGGAATATACCCGAGGACGCCAAGGCCTACCTGCT
>JAUWGI010000025.1 GCA_030606505.1 Deltaproteobacteria bacterium | reverse complement strand
GTCATTATGGTGGCCGGGTTGGAGTTGACCAGCACTGAAGTAACCCCCTCCTCCCGCATTGCCTTGCACGCCTGAGTGCCGGCGTAGTCGAACTCAGCCGCTTGCCCGATTACTATCGGCCCCGAGCCGATGATTAGGACTTTAGACGGTTTCAAATTTACTCCCTTGCATATTCATTCAATAGTTTTTTACTTCCCACACCTACCCACCCTCATAAGCTCCGCTTCTAAAACTTTCTTACCCCTCCCCAGAGGAGAGAGATTGTCCCTCTTTATCCCCTCTGGAGAGTGAGGAGAGGTCTAACCTCTGTAGGGTGGGTCAGGGTGGGAAGAATAACACCCGCTGACAGGGGGAGAGGGGGAATTTTTTTCTAAGAAGAGGGGGCGAAGCCCCCTCTTAAACACCCCTGATTAGTCGCTCCCCCTTTCCCCCCCACCCAAGATAAAAGGAACAAGTCTAGAAACACTCCCAAATAAAAGGAACAGCTCTTAAAGCATTTCGTTAGATTAATCCCCCAGGGGTGGGGGTTATCCAGAGTTTTAGAGGCGAGACCTCTGAGGGTGGGCGGGAAGAAAGAGACAGGCCGAAAACGCGGGGAGGGGGTGAAGCAAAACCCCCAAAAGTGAGGGGCAAGGAGAGGCGAAGCCTCTCTTGGGTGGGAGGGTGGGAAATAAAACATATTTAAAACAGGTGGTAAAAATCTCGGCCCTGATAGAATACTACCCCTTGACGGCGGCAAGATTTTGGTTTATATTGCCCCTAGAATTACTAGGTATGGCCGCCTGGTAGTATAGATATGGTGGAATATTATCAGGTATTAGTACTGTCCCTGGCCGCCTTCTGGCTGGGCGCCTGCCCATTCTCGGTGTGGGTGGGGCACAAGTTCCTTGCTGAAGAGATAAGGGATTACGGGGACGGCAACCCCGGTGCCGCCAATGTTTTCCGGGCGGGAGGGCGCAAATCTTACGTTCTGGCCATGCTCCTGGATATAGCCAAGGGCGTGCCCTTCGTCTACCTGGCTTATTCATACTGGGGATTTCCCGCTATGGCGGTGGCGGTGGTGGGCTTGAGCGCCATACTGGGCCATGCCTTCACTCCCCTTCTCGGCTTCAAGGGCGGCAAATCGATAGCCGTTACCTTCGGCGTCCTGCTGGCGCTGCCCCAGTACGAGATACTGCTTTCCTTTATGGCCTTTCTGCTGATAGCCTTTCTTTTCATAGAGAGGGATGCCTGGATAGTGATAGCTGGTGCCGTCGGCTCGCTGGCTTATCTGGTGATTACCGGGGGGAACTCCTGGGAGTCACTGTTTATGCTGGGCGTGCTGGTGATACTGGCGATAAAACATTTCAACGACCTGAAAACGGTTCCCACGCGCAGGGTGAGGGTTCTGGCCTGGCTTCAGTCAAGGAGGCAGTAAAAACGGCTTTAGCCATAGGGAGACGGAGAGTATGCTGTATCATTTAATAATAGCTGGCGGGCTGGTTCTCTTCATGCTTAATCTTTTCTTAAATCTCCGCGCTTTGAGGAGGCCGCGCGCCGATAGCCGCCTGCCGGAGCCGGCACCTCTAATCTCGGTTATGGTTCCGGCCCGGGACGAGGAGGCTAATATAGAAACCTGCCTCAAGTCCCTGCAGGCGCAGGACTACCCCAATTTTGAGATTCTGGTGCTCGATGACCACTCCTCGGATGATACGGCTGCCATCGTGGAGCGGATGGCCGCAGAGGATAAACGCATCCGGCTCTTCCGCTCGGAGCCGCTCCCTGAAGACTGGGCGGGCAAGCCCTTTGCCTGCTATCAGCTGGCCCAGAGGGCCAGGGGCTCCTGGTTCCTGTTCGTTGACGCTGATACCATACACGCTCCCCATATGCTGCGCGGTGTGCTGCCCATAGCTATAGAGTCCAAGACCGGTATGCTTTCCGGCTTCCCTCGCCAGCTGGCAAATTCCCTACCCCAGAAGATAGCCATCCCGGTGCTCTACTTCGTTATCATGAGCTGGCTGCCTATCTGGTGGCTGCACCGCTCCAAGAAGCCCAGGCCCTCGCTGGCTATCGGGCAGTTCCTCCTCTTTCCCCGGGAGGACTACTGGAAGATTGGCGGGCACCGGGCGGTGAAATCGAGGATAATCGAGGATGTCTGGCTGGGCGTGGAGATAAACCGCAGTGGCAGTCGTCATATCGCCATTGACCTGTCGCCGGTGGTTGCCTGCAGTATGTACCACGATGTAGGGGCGATGTGTGAGGGTTTTATCAAGTGGATGTATTCGGTGGCGGCGCTGTCCCGAATCTTCCTGGCCTTGATGATTGCCGCCGGCTACTTTTTCTTACTGGCCCCCTTCTACTGGCTGTGGCATGAATTGTTCGTGGTATACACCGGCTGGGGGGCTATCATCGTCTTCCAGGTGGTGGTGATATTCGGCATGCGCTGGCTGGTGGATAGTCGTTTCAAAGAGCCGGTGGTCTCCGCTTTTCTGCACCCGCTCGGCTTCTCCTTCCTTATCCTGACCGGCCTCTATGCCGGCTCGCGGCAGGTAGTCGGGGCTGGCGTCCGTTGGAAGAACCGGCTCTACAGCAAGGAATCGGCCATAGAGTAGGGCTTTTAAAGCCGTCTCTTTATCGCTTTGCCTTGTCCAACCTTCCCCCGCTTGCTATAATGTAGCAGTTTATTTAAGGTGGGCGTGATGGGAAAATCGGCTGTGGCTTATAGGCGGATAGTGGTTAAGTTCGGCACCGGCCTGCTTACCGGCGGTGGCCAGCGTCTTAACGAGCGCGTAATGTCAGGCCTGGCCGGTCAGCTGGCGCAGCTGCACACTCAGGGGCTGGAGCTGGTTATAGTCTCCTCCGGGGCTATAGCCTCGGGTAGGCAGAAGCTGGGCCTGACCGAGCAGATTAAGGGCGTCCCCTTCAAGCAGGTGCTGGCTTCGGTGGGTCAGCACCGTCTGGTGGGCACCTACGAGCGGCTTTTCGACCGCTATGATATCACCGTGGCTCAGGCGCTGCTGGCCAGGGCTGACCTGCTGGACAGGGCAGGCTATCTCAACGCCCGCAACACCCTGCTGGCCCTGCTGGAGCTGAAAGTTATCTGCGTGGTTAACGAAAACGACGTGGTGGCGGTGGACGAGCTTCACGAGGCTGTGTTCGGCGATAACGATAACCTGTCGGCGATGGTAGCCAACCTGATTGACGCCGACCTGCTGATGATTCTGACTGATACCGCCGGGCTCTATACCGCCGACCCCCGCCGCCACCCTGAGGCCCAGCTTATCCCGCAGGTGGAGAAGATAGACTTAAAAGTTGAGCGCCTGGCGGCGGCCACCACCAGCCGCCTGGGCACAGGGGGCATGATTACCAAAATAGCGGCGGCCAAGCTGGCCACCTCCTTCGGAGTGACGGTGGTCATCGCCGATGGCCGGGAGCCAGATGTTATCTTAAGGCTGGCCAGGGGCGAGCCTATGGGCACCCGTTTTCTGCCCGTCAGCAGCAAGCGGGAGAGCCGCAAGCGCTGGATGCTCAGCGGCCTTTCCACCAAGGGCAAGCTGGTGGTGGATTCCGGCGCCGCTCGGGCGCTTAAGAAGCAGCAGCGGAGCCTGCTGGCCGCCGGCATCAAAGACCTTGCCGGCGAGTTTCAGCGGGGGGCTATCGTCAATATCTATGACCCGGAAGGGTCGCGCCTTGGCTGCGGCATTACCAACTACAGTTCGGCGGACATCAAGGTTATTAAAGGGGCGCACTCCGGGAAGATTGTCACTCTTCTTGGTTACGATTATGGCTCAGAGGTAGTTCATAGGAATAATCTGGTAGTGCTCTAGAAGGCAGGCTTAAATTGAGTGTAGGCAAACTTTACCCGATTGGCGATGAACAGACGGGAATTGGCATTGATTACCGGTTGGTGGGTGAGGTGACGACCAGGTGGTGGGGCGATTTTGTCTCTACCGAGTACAGACGCATTAGTGATAAAGTAAGGTATATTATTGAGCTGGAGGACGGGCGCAAGGGCATGTGCGCTATCCACAAGGAGGTTGGCCGGGCCGCCACCGGCACCCCCACCCGCTACCGCTATTCCTTCAAAGGGATTGGTCATTTAGACAAGCCGAAGGAGTAAAAAAATGAAATCGGGAGTTAAAGAGCTGGAAGAAAAGAGCAGGGCAGCCAAGGCGGCTTCCCGTCGAATGGCTTACCTATCGGCCGGGGTCAAGAATAAAGCTTTACATAATATTGCAACCGACCTTTTAACCAGGCGCGAGGAAATACTGGCGGCCAACCAGGCTGACTACCACCAGGCGCATACCTCGGGCATGAACGCCGCCATGCTCGACCGGCTGATGCTGTCACCGGAGCGCCTGGCGGCTATGGCCAAAGATGTTCTGGCGGTGGCGGCTTTACCCGACCCGGTAGGCGAGGTCTTCGACATGCGCACCCTGCCCAACGGCCTGCAGCTGGGCCGGAAGCGGGTGCCTTTGGGTGTCATCGGCGCCATCTACGAAAGCCGCCCCAATGTAACTGTAGACATCTCCGCCCTCTGCCTAAAGTCGGGCAATGCCGTTATCCTGAGGGGTGGCAAGGAGGCGGTTCACTCCAACAGTGCCTTAGCCAAGGTGGTTCAGAAGGCGGTATCAAAAGCCGGCGTCCCCGAAGGGGCGGTGCAGTTTATTGAAAATACCGACCGGGCACTGGTCGACGAGATGCTTAAACTGCGCCAGTATATTGACCTGATAATCCCCCGGGGTGGAGCCGGCCTTATCAAGCATATAAAAGAGGATGCCGCCATGCCGGTGGTAGCCGGCGGTGTTGGTGTATGTCATACCTACGTGGATAAGAGCGCCGATGTAGATAAGGCGGTGGCCATTGCTGTTAACGCCAAGGTGCAGCGTCCCACCGTCTGTAACGCTCTGGATACACTACTGGTTCACTCCGATATCGCCCGGAAATATCTGCCACTGGCGGCGGCGGAGCTGGCTAAAGCCGGCGTGGAGATGCACTGCGATAAGCGGGCGATGGCTATCCTTAAATCAAATTCCTCTCTGAAGCTCAAGCCGGCCACCGATGAGGACTGGGGCAAGGAGTTTCTATCGCTGGTGGCGGCGGTCAAGGTGGTTGATTCCCTCGATGAGGCGCTGGAGCACATTGAGCGCTATGGCTCGGGACACTCCGAGGCTATTATCACTGAAGATTATAGCGCCGCCATGCGCTTCCTCAACGAGGTGGATGCCGCCTGCGTCTACGCCAACGCCAGCACCCGCTTTACCGATGGCAGCCAGTTCGGGCTGGGGGCTGAGGTGGGCATCAGCACGCAGAAGTTCCACGCTCGCGGTCCGCTGGGGGTAAAAGAGCTTACCAGCTACAAGTGGATTATCTTCGGCAGCGGGCAAGTGAGGCCCTAGTTGCCCGGTTCGGCGGCCTCAAGGACGGCCTGCTGCGCTTGAAACAGCTCCCGGATGCCCTTCTCGGCCAGCGAGAGCAGTGAATCGATATTCTCCCTGGCGAAGGGTTTGCCTTCGGCGGTGCCCTGCACCTCAACGAACTCGCCCTGGCTGGTCATCACCACGTTAAAGTCAACGGCGGCGTTGCAGTCTTCATCGTAGCACAGGTCTAATAGCTGGCGGTCGTGCACTATGCCCACGCTGGTGGCGGCCACGGCGCTCTTCAGGGGGATAGAGGCTATTATGCCCATGTTGGCCAGTGTTTGCAGCCCCTGGCGCAGGGCGACGTAGGCGCCGGTAATGGCGGCGGTTCTGGTGCCGCCGTCGGCCTGCAGTACATCGCAATCTATGATGAGGGTTCTTTCCCCCAGGGCGCTCAAGTCGGTTATGGCTCTTAAGGAACGCCCGATGAGGCGCTGGATTTCCTGGCTCCGGCCGGCCACCCGGCCCAGTGCTGCCTCGCGGGAGGAGCGGGTGACGGTTGAGCGGGGCAGCATACCGTATTCAGCGGTAATCCAGCCGGTGCCTCCACCCCTCAAGAAGGGCGGCACCCTCTCTTCAACGCTTACCGAGCACAGCACTCTGGTCTTGCCCAGCTCTATTAAGGCCGAACCCTCGGCAAAGCTCTGGTAGCCCGGGGTTATCTTTAGCGGTCTCAGTTCGTCCCAGGCGCGCCCGTCGACTCTTTTCATCTAAGCTCCTCTTTTGAAGTATGCAAGAGTATAGCAGAGATGGACGGTATTGGCAATTGTTATCAACCTCACCCCCTGTATCCCCCTCTCCATTCTTGGAGAGGGGGAAAGTAAATAAAAAAAGAGGGGGCGTAGCCCCCTCTTAAACACCCCAAAAAATAAGAGAGTTAGAGAGAGGTATCACCTCTGTAGGGTGGGAGGGTGGGACGTAAAACGCACTCTAAAAACTGGGCTAATCTCCCCCTTTGGTAAAGGGGGATTAAGGGGGATTTTAACTCCCCGCCCATATTAAAAAAGGGGCTTAATGCCCCTTATAAAACCCCAAAAATAAGAGAGTGTGAGAGAGGTGAAGCCTCTGTAGGGTGGGAGGGTGGGAAGAAAGACCTATTCCAGCCCCGCCAGGTATTCTTTCAGCCAAACCAATGCCGCTTCGGCGGCGCTCTGCTTGTTCTGCTCCCTGTCCCCCTGGAAGTTATGCTCCCGGCTGAAGGTTCTCTCCCCGTGCGATAGCCCGAGGTAAAATAGCCCCACCCCTTTTCCCGGAGAAGCTCCACTTGGCCCGGCGATGCCGGTATCGGCTAGGCAGATGTCGGCGCCCAATACTTTACGACCCCCCTGGGCCATCTCCTCGGCAACTTCAGGGCTTACCGCCCCGTACTGGTTGAGGGTGGCCTCTTTGACCCCCACCACCCCGGTCTTGACCCGGTTGCTGTAGGCGGTGACCGAGCCTTTATAGTAGTCCGAGCTGCCGGCGATATTGGTTATACGGTGGGAGAGCAGCCCGCCGGTGGCTGACTCGACTACCCCCAGCGTCAGCCCCTTCTGCCTCAGAATAGCGCCGATTTCTTCCTCCAGGCTCATATAAACCTCTCCATGAGGAAGTATATCGTCTCGTCACTGACCTTTTGGCCATCGTCGCTGAGCTTTTCTATGGCGCGCTCCACCAGGGTGTGCTTTTGCTCATCCTTCATATCGTCCAGCTGGCTGTATATCCCCGTCCTTCGCCCCACCCGGAAGTTGTGCCTCTCCTCGGGTGAGAGGGACTGGAAGCGGTTAATCGCCGCCAGCATTTTCTCCTTATCGTCAGGCAGCTTGCCCTCGATTTCCTGGAGCAGGTTGGTGATGTGGTCGCTGACGAAGTAAGCGCCGCAGTCGAGGTTTTCGATGAGCAGTTTTTCCTCTTCGACTATCTCCTCGTCGCTGGCCCGGACAAAGCTGCCGTTCTGAACTTCCTCGTAGAGGGGCATCCCCTCTTTGACGGTCAGGGTTCTCACCCGGATGAACTCGGGGTCTATCTGGTTTAATACTTTGGCCGTCTCGACGGCGTGTTCCCGCCACATCTTCTTGCCCCCCAGTCCCAGCACAACGTATTCACACAGCGAAATCCCCGAGGCCACTACATTCCTGCCACCCTTGATGTGCTCGGCGGCGGTGACCCCCTTATCCATGTATTCCAGCAGGGGGTCGTAGCCGGATTCCAGCCCGATGTGGAGTCGGGAAAGCCCGGCTTTATGGAGCGCTTTCAGCTCCTCCGGCTTCTTTTTAGCCGCTGTCTTGGAGCGGGCGTAGCTGGTCACCTGGGTGATGCTGGGCAGGGTCTGCTTTAAGAACTTTATTACCTCGACCAGGTCGGGGGTGCGCATAATCAGGGTGTTGGCGTCCTGGAGGAAGGCGCTGGTGCCGCCCCGGTAGAGCCACAGGGCGACATTGGCGTAGGCTTCACTGGGCGGGTTACTGAGGACGGCGGCGGCAAACGCTTCCAGGCTGCCCCCGTAGCCGGATTTCCAGGCCATTGATTTAAGCCCGTCCTGTATCGTCTTGGCGGCCAGTATATCCTGTTTCACCTCGGCCACTGGCCTAAGCTCGAACCTCTGTCCCTTGTAGATATGGCAGAACCGGCAGCGGTTCCAGGGGCAGTTTTTGGTCACCCGGATGAGCAGGGAGTAGGCCTCGCTGGGCGGTCTGATTGGTCCCAGTTCAAAAGAGTCTGGCATCATTTGCCTCTCTATAGATAGCCGAAAACATGCTGCTTGATGAACTCAAAGTTGCGCTTTACGTTGTCAGCGCCGGTGACGATGTCCATGTGGCCGGGAAGCAGGTACTCTACGTCCAGCTTTGACAGCCTCTCTATAGACTGTTTAAGCTGGTCGGC
>JAUWGI010000068.1 GCA_030606505.1 Deltaproteobacteria bacterium | reverse complement strand
CCCCCCACCGGCTTCACTTCTCTTATGGCTTGGCCCAGCTCGGTGGCGGGCAGTTGCTCCCAGAAAAATTTATCCAGGCTCCGTTTGATGCGCTCGTCATCGTCAACCGGCTTCATGGTCAGTATATCCTCTTCCGCCTTTTGCATCAGCTTCTTTTCCTCCGGACTTATGGTTGCCCGCAGTTTATCCAGCGGAAAGGCGGTGCAGGCGACGTTATGGGCGTAGATGCCCAGTTTCTGAGTGATATGATAGGCGTACTGCTCGTAGCTGGTGCTGATGCAGAAAATCTTCCAGCCTTTGGACTGCAGCCAGGAGATGAGCTTTTCGGCGCCGCCGGTCAGTTCGGCTTTGGCGGCCAGTTCGGCGATGTTGTCCCCGGAGATATTGTGCAGGATAAGAAAAGGCACGATAAGAGCCAGCGTGTCCCCCGGCTCGTAGTCTTCCCTTTCCTCCAGCGTCAGCAGGTCGTCGTAGCGGCTGATAACCTCGAAGACTTTATCGCCGTTGGGGAAGAGCTTCATCAGCTCGTAGGCGTTATCCTGAGGTGACAAGGGTCCTTCAAGGTCAAAACAGATAAAGTTTGCCATTAGCTTTTACCCCTCCCCATTTTATATCTATTCCCGCCCGCCGCCCTTTGTGGAAACGGGCTAAAGCCCTTTTATTACCCCAAAAAAACTTCGTTTTTTCGGGGGCCCCATATTCACCCTCTTGAACTCTCTCAACCCCCCACCCCATTTTAAGAGGTATTAAAAGAGGTGAAACCTCTATAGGTGGGAGGGTGGGAAGTAATACGTGCTCTAAAAATCGGGCTAGACTTTCCCTTTCCCACCTCAGCCCTTTTTAAGCAGCTTATTAATCTCTCTGGTTAGATTATACCCTTTAAGCTTTCGGCCGTCAGCACCGATAACTTTTCCCTTCCTTATTCTCACCTTACCCCGGCTGAACGCCTTGAGGGTGGCGATTATCAGGGGGAACTCCCGGGCCAGTCCGTGTTTGCGGATGAGCTTGAAGAGGCGGTTGCTTTCCCCCTGCCCCTGCTTGATTTCAGCCACGGTTTGCCCCTCTATCTCCCACCAGTATCGGTCAAAAGGCTCGCCCCGGATGGGGAAGGTGCAGTAGGCTACCGGCGGCCCCTCGTCCAGCTGGGGGGTCACTAGGTGCATCATCACGCCGGTTTCTTTAGCTTTAGTTTCAATCAACTGCCAGATTACCTCCTGCCAGCTGCCTTTAGCCCCCCCCGGCGCCGCCGGGTGGAGGTTAATCATGTCGTACTTGCGGCACATCTCTTCGGAGACGATGAGCATGTAGCCGGCCAGGACGCTGAGATCGGCATCGAATTCCTGTAGTCGCTTCATCACCTCGCCGTCGTAGTCAGGCCGCCATGCCTCCCCCCGCTCGGCTTTGAAATTGCAGGAGGAGAAAGAGACCAGGGGCAGGCCGTAGCTTTTAACCAGTCTGTGGAACATATCGCTCTGCTTCGATTCGCCGGGCTCGCGGTTGCAGAAGACGAAGGCAATCTCAGCCCGAATCTCACCCAGAGCTATGCTCCGTTGGGCCACGGTGAGCAGGTCCCGGGCGGCTTTGTCCCGGCCGGTGGAGAACCAGCCCAGTTTCTGTATTGGCTTTATCCTAGCCATTTATTTCTCAGCTTGATCCAGATACTGGCGAAGTGGATGAAGGGATTGGTCATGTGTCCGCAGATTTTACCTTTTCCCAGAGCTTGGAGGAAATCATCCCTGCCCCCAAATTCGGGCATTTTAACGTAGGCGTTGCCTATTTCACCAAGGGTATGGGCATCACTGCCGGCGCTTGGAATGATGCCGTGCCTGGTGGCGAAGGCCCGGGCTTTAGCCGAATTCTGGGGGAGCATAACCCGGGCATTGAGGGTTTCTATCATGTCAATCTGTTCGGTGATTTCTTCTATTATGTGGTTTTGCAGTGCCGACTTGCGGAAGATGTCGAAGGGGTGGGGTATGCAGACCAGTCCGTCCTGGGCCCTGATACGGGACAGGGTCTCGGCTACCGATAGCCCGCTGGGTATGGTTTTTTCCAGGAACATGCCAATTATTTCGCCGTGCGGTGTCAGGATTTCCTCGGCAACGATTACGGTGAAAGGAGCCATTTCCCTCAACTTCAATGCCCCCTCGGCGGTGCCATGGTCGGCGATGGCAACGCAGTTTATCCCGATCTCAAGACAGCGGCTGACTATCTTTTCCAGAGGCGTATTACAGTCGATAGAATATTGAGTGTGAACATGGAGGTCAGCTTTCAGCAATTTGGCTCAACTAACCCTCTCTAGGTACACGCCGGTGCGGGTGTCAACCTTAATAACATCCCCGTTATTGATAAACATGGGCACCTGGATGGTGATACCGGTCTCAAGTTTGGCTGGCTTGTTGCCGGCGGTGGCGGTGTCCCCCTTGAAGCCGGGCCCGGTCTCGGTTACCTCAAGCTCGACGGCAACCGGCAGTTCCACCCCCACCAGTTTCCCCTTATAGCTTGTCACTTCCAGCGACATCCCCTCTTTCAGGTAGTTAAGGGTGTCACCCAGCTGGCTGGCGTCTATGGGCATCTGCTCGAAGTTTTCCTGGTCCATGAAGTGGTAGGCATCGCCGTCGTTATAGAGGTATTGCATGGCGCGGGAGTCCAAACGTGCCCGGACGAACTTCTCGCTGGCCTGGAAGGAGCGGTCTATGTTATGGCCGCTGCGTATATCGCGCAGTTTAAGCCTCACCGTGGCGCTGCCACGCCCTACCTTGATGTGCTGGTAGTCCACCACCTGGTACAGCTTGTCGTCCAGTTCTATGGTAATCCCTTTTCTCAGTTCACCGCTGTCGATCATTCTAGTCTCCGCAGTATTATTTCTTAGCTTTTGAGATTTCCCTGACCTTGCCTGCTTCCATCACGACTAAATCTTCAATCCTCACCCCGCCCCACCCCTCGATATAAATTCCCGGCTCGATGGTAAAGACCATGCCGTCGGCCAGTTCCTCCGGCGAGTTGGGCCCCAGCCTCGGCTTCTCATGGGTGGCTAATCCCACCCCGTGTCCCAGCCCGTGGCCAAAAGCCTCCCCGTATCCACCCTCCTCGATAATCACTCTGGCTATCTGGTCGGCTTCACCGCCGCTCATCTCCGGCTTGACTATCGCTATTGTCCCTAACTGCGCGCCGAGCACGGTATCATATACCTTTTTAAAGGTTTCGTCGGAGTCGCCCAGGCAGATAGTCCGGCTCAGGTCGCTGGCGTATCCCCCCACCCTGGCTCCGATATCGATTACTATCGGCTCAGCCTTCTGGATAGCCCGTGCCGAGGGCTGGGCGTGGGGCAGGGCGGAGTTCGGCCCGGAAGCGACGATAACATCAAAAGGCACCGGCTGGCTGCCCTTCTCCCGCATAAATTTCTCTATCTCCCAGGCGGCTTCCTTTTCCGTCATGCCGGGGTGAATATTACCCCGGATATAATCCATAGCAGCATCGGCTATTTCGGCCGCCTGGCTGATAAGCTTGATTTCCCCGGGCTCTTTTACCGCCCGCAGTGACTCCACTATGCCTTCTACGGGGATAAGCTTTAAGACGGATTTGCCTTTACCCAGTATATCACATAACCGCCGGTATAGGCTAAAGGTTAGATATTCCCCCTCAAACCCTACCCTCTTTATATTCAGCTCAGACGCCAGTCCGGGGAGCCAGCCGCCGATATCACTGGTTACGGGCAAAATCTCATAGTCGGGTGCCTGGCTCTTAGCCTGGATGATATAGCGGGAATCGGTGGCCAAAATATTCTTATCTGGCGCAATCAATAGAAAACCAGTCGAGCCGTCGAAGCCGGAAAGGTAACGCCTATTTTCCGGCTGGGAGATTAAAATACCGTCAAGCCCCTTCTCCCCCAGCTCCCCCAGTAGCTTTGCTATCCTAGTCTTTATCTTCGGGCTCATCTTCTTTCTTTCTGGCCAGGGGGTGGGCTGATAGATATACTTTTCTCGCCTGCCTCTTGGTGACATGGGTGTAAATCTGGGTAGAGGTAAGCCGGGCGTGCCCCAAAAGCTCCTGGACGACCCTCAAATCGGCGCCGCCGTCGAGCAGGTGGGTGGCGAAGGTATGCCTCAGCATGTGGGGGTGGACCCTCTTGCCGATGCCGGCCTTTTTGGCGTATTCATGCAATAGCCTCTGCACGCTCCGTTCGGGTAGGCGCTGACCGTAGCGGTTGAGGAACAGAGATTTGGTTTTCCTTTCTCCCCGTAGCTGGGCACGGCCGTCCTCGATGTAAATTTTTATAGCCGCGGCGGCGGGCTCGCCCATCAGCGCCACCCTTTCTTTAGAGCCCTTCCCCCAGACCCGTATCTCGTTGCTTTCAAAGTCGATTTGCTCCGGGGTCAGGCTTACCAACTCGCTTACCCGGAGGCCGGAGGCGTAGAGCAGCTCTAAGAGCGCCCGGTCTCTCTGCCCCAGCGGCGTGGATGGGTCGGGGGCGTTAAGCAGCTTTACCATCTCCTCTTTGGTGAGGAATGAGGGCAGGCGTTTGTCCAGCTTGGGCGAGGAGACCTGTTCTATGGGGTTTTTGGCGATTATTTCTTCCCGCACCAGGTAGCGGTAGAAGGAGCGGATGGCGGATAGCTTGCGGGCGATGCTGGCTTTGGCTATACCCCGCACCACCAGGTGGGAGAGGTAGTCGCGCAGGACGTGCCGGTCTACCTCATTGAGCAGGGTAAGCTCTGTGCCTTTTAGGAACTTGAAGAAGTCGGCCAGGTCGGCGCGGTAGTTGCGGATGGTGTAGGGCGAGGCGTTTCTTTCCGCCTCTAAATATTGTATATATCTTTCGAAGATTTTTTGCATGGTAATAAAGTGCCCCTCTTTAGCCCCTCCCCATTGTCTTTTTTCCCACACCACCCGCCCATTAAAGCTTCGCTTTTAGTCCCCCACCC
>JAUWGI010000069.1 GCA_030606505.1 Deltaproteobacteria bacterium | reverse complement strand
CCCTTTATCCCCCTCTCCAATCTTGGAGAGGGGGAATTGAAATTAAAGAAGAGGGGGCTTCACCCCCTCTTAAACACCCCCTCACTCTCAACTTACCATAACGCTAAAAACAAATCCCCGTAGCCAGCCACGCCTGAATTGTTTCCCCCATTTTTTAGTGCTGTTTTTGTCGCCTCCCCTTCTCCCCACAAAGTGAGAGAGGTATCACCTCTTTCGGGCGGGAGGGTGGGAAAGAAAAAGACCCGTTCAAAAGGGGGTGGGGTCAATACCCCCCAACTAAAGAGTTCTAAGAGGTAATACCTTTTAGGGCGGGCGGGTGGGAAAAAAGACATCGGTTAAAAACAGCAGGGGGAAAATTCCTTGACTTTAGAGAGCCTACTTTGCTATAGTTCTTCTTTAAGAAGGGCAAAATGGCCAGACCAAAATTCAGGGAACTGCGGCGCTCATACGGCTTTGACGAAGTTGCCATCGTCCCCGGAGACATCACCGTCAACCCCGACCAGACCAACATTGACCTTGAAATAGAGGGCTTCACCTTCGCCATCCCCGTTCTGGCCTCGGCCATGGACGGCGTGACCGATGTCAGGACAGCCGTTATCATGAGCAAACTGGGAGGGCTGGGCGTTCTCCATCTGGAAGGGGTGCAGACCCGCTATGACAACCCCGATGACGTCCTGGCCGAGATTGCCCGCGCTTCCGCTGCCGAAATCACCCCCCTCCTCCAGAAGGTCTACTCGGCGCCAATCAAGGAAAACCTTATCGGCGAAAGAATTACGGCCATCAAAAAGGCGGGGGCGGTCTGCGCCGCTTCGGTAACCCCGGCCAACACCAAGCGCTTTGCCCCCATCACCACCGAAGCCAGGGCCGATATCCTGGTAGTCGCCTCCACGGTAACCACCACCCGGCACACCTCCAAGAGCTACGAGGGGCTGATTTTCCCCAAGCTGCGCAAGCTGGTATCAATGCCCATTATCGTCGGCAACTGCGTCAGCTACAGCGCCTGCCTGGAACTGATGCAGACCGGCATCTCGACGGTTCTGGTGGGCGTGGGACCGGGGGCGGCCTGCACCACCCGGCAGGTACTGGGTGTCGGCGTCCCCCAGATAACAGCCACCATGGACTGCGCTCTGGCCCGGGACGATTACTTCCGTGAGTCGGGAAGGTACGTGCCCATCATCACCGACGGCGGCTTCCGCAACGGCGGAGATATCTGCAAAGCCGTCGCCGCCGGGGCTGACGGCGTCATGCTGGGCTCGGTGCTGGCTCAGGCCAAGGAGGCGCCGGGGCTGGGCTATCACTGGGGTATGGCCAACCCCCACCCGGCACTGCCCCGGGGTACGCGGATAAAGGTAGGCACGACAGGAACGATGGAGCAGATTTTATTCGGCCCGGCCTCGGTCACCGACGGCAGTCAGAACCTGGTGGGAGCGCTGCACACCGCTTTAGGTATCTGCGGGGCGTGCGATATTGCTGAAATGCACAAAGCGGAAATGGTCATTGCCCCGGCCATTACCACCGAGGGCAAGTCCTGGCAGATGGCCCAATCCGGCCCCTGAGGCTACTCCTCTTCCTCTTCTTCCTCTTCTTCGGATACCACCCCGGTTTCCCCACCGATACGGGGTAATAAAGGCTCAACTTTCTTTCCCGCTGACGGTGAGGGCAGTTTATCCAGCATCTGGCGTATCTCGGCCATTCTCCCCTCAGTCCCGGCTTTGACCACCACCCCCCTCACCCCGGCTTCGCCGAGCGCAGCCAGCTCAGCGGCGGTCACCTGCGGGGGCACCGAGACCAGCAGCGGTTTGTTCAAAATATTAGCACAGCGCTGGAAGAGTATAAGGTCACGCCAGGTCAGCAGTGGCTCATCTCCAGCGGTAACAAACACCCCGTCCACCGGCAGGTCGTCAACCGCCTTAAGTAAGCTCGGCTCTAATGACGGCTCAACCTCCAGTATTTTGCCCGGCTCTTTATCATCAAGCATGGCCAGCAAGGTCCTTTCGGCCGTAAAAACGATGAAATCAGCCGCCACCTTGCCTATCCCCTCTTTGCCGACCTCTTTCAGCCAGCCGCCCCAGGGAATGTCGGGCATCGCCTTAGATGCTTGCTGCAGAGCCTTAGCCCCGGAGCTTAATTTAGTCATTGATAGCAGCCCGGCGTCGGCCCCGGCCACAATACCAGCCAAGTGTTCGGCATCAGCCTGGGCAACCGCCGCCACCAGCAGCATCCTCGTTTTTGGCGGCGCCGCTACTGCCGCCCGGAAACCCATCGGCTGCCCACCCTGTGAAACCTGCTTTAGTTTATCGACAAGCTTGCTCATTCGGATTGCCCTGTCGCTCACATTCTACAGACAAACTGCTTCCTCGTCAATTGGCATCAGGTTGTGTCTGGCTACATTGATGAATTAGTCAGAAAATCCCAGAATACCTAAATTGAAGGAGACGAATTATATCTGAGCAAAAACACTTCACTCTTAAGTAGAGCGACGGAGGTATTGACAAAGCCTCAAAATCGCCTTACTCTATAGGATAATCCCGAGGAAATGTCAGTTCTCTGACGCGCCAGCAAAATTCTGCACGGGTAATTATATAAGGCAACTATGACAGGAAAGAGTGTTACATGGAACTAATAGTAGCCACATTAACCAATTTTTTGATATTGTCGTCAATGTATATATTAGTAGCACTGGGTTTTGCTTTCCTATTTAACATGCTGCGGATACTCAATTTTGCCCACGGCGCCATATACATGGTTGGCGGTTACCTTGGATTGGCATTTATAATATTATTGGGCTTCAACCCGTGGATAGCCTTACTGCTGACAACAGTAATAATAGCTGCCTTTGGATTATTCCTGGAGAAGTTCTGCTTCCGCCCCTTTGTCGGGGATTTCAACCGCATCGTAATGGTATGCATCGCCATTTCGGTAATTCTACAGACTGCCGTAAATATTATAGCCGGGACTAAAACGCTAGCTTTACCACCCTTTGTCGAGGGGGTTCTCAGGGCTGGATCTTTTTCGGTTAGCTATGAGAGAATGGTAACCTTCGCTATTGGCGCTGCCCTCCTGGGGTTAATAACCTGGTTCGTATATCGGACCAAGTGGGGCCAACAAATGCAGGCCATTGCCCAGGACATGGAGGGAGCCTCCCTACAGGGTATTAATGTCCACCGCATTTCAGCTCTCGCCTGTTTCATAGGTTGTGGCTTAGCGGCAGTAGCCGGATGCCTGATGGGTGCTTATTTGCGCTTGGGTCCTTTTATGGGGGATCTCATGCTTATAAAAGCACTTATCCTGGTCATCCTGGCCGGAGTAGGCAGCATCAACGGTGTCTTAATTGCCGGGCTTATCCTGGGTGGATTAGACGCCGTGTTACCCGTGTTAGTAAGCGGTGCTGCCAGTGATGCCATTACTGTTGGCATAGTCGTCGTTCTTTTACTAATCCGACCCCAGGGTTTCTTCGGCTACGAAGTGGAGATATAAGCCATTATAAGAAAGATGTACGGATATGAGTGACAATCAGCTTTCTATATCTATACCTCCTGCCCTTAGAACAGGCAGGAGCAAATGGACCAAGCCAGCGACTTATACTGGTCTGGTAGTCATCATTGCCCTATTGCCGCTGCTAGTCAGCTCTCCCTATATGTTGCATATTTTTATCCTGACTCTCATATACACTATTGCCGCGGTTAGCCTGCGCACGATAATTACTTCAGGCCAGTTCCCTCTGGCTCATGCCGCTTTCATGGGCATTGGCGCTTTTAGCTCTGGCATGATGGCAAAATGGCTCGGCTGGTCACCCTGGCTCACCATCCCACTGGGGGCATTGGTTACGATGGGTATCGGGATGCTAATAGGCTACCCATTTGCCAGACTGAGGGCGCTGTACTATGCCATGGGTAGCCTGTTCTTTGGAATGGGGATAATCTACATACTTTATGCCGGTGGAACCTGGACCGGTGGTTACAGCGGTCTCACCGGCATCCCCCCCCTACTCCCCATCGGCACCTCCAAGGTGCCTTATTACTATCTCTTCCTGGGGTTAGCCATAGTAAGCCTTTTAGCCCTTTACCGGTTTGAGTTCTCCCGTATTGGCATAAATTTAAAGGCTATTGCCCAATCACACCTGGTAGCCTCCAGTGTTGGTATAAACGAAGGCTGGTACAGAATTCTGGCAGTGGGTGTGGGCTGTTTCTTTGCCGGTCTGGCCGGTGCTGGCTACGCTCACTACAGTCTGGTACTGTCGGGCAGTAGCTTTAACTTCCTGGCAACCCTGTGGCTGGTTATGTACGTGCTCATCGGTGGGAAAGATAGCTTTGCCGGACCTATCATCGGAACCGTTATTCTGGTTTTAATCCCCGAATTTGCCCGCGATTTGAAAATATATACTCCCTTTATTTCCGCTGGCATACTGCTAATCGTCGTTTTCCTGATACCCCAGGGTCTTGTTAGTTTACCCCGGCTTATAAGGTCAGCGTTTACAGAACGTGGAAAAGGGAAGGGGATAACTCATGCTTCTTGAAGTCAGCGGACTAACCAAGAATTTTGGCGGCCTGGCGGCTGTTTCCCAGCTTGACTTCCACGTCAACAAAGGGGAGATAACGGGCTTAATCGGCCCCAATGGCGCCGGAAAAACAACTGTCTTTAACTTAATAACCGGAGTATTCCCACCAACCAGAGGGAAGATGACTTTTGATGGAACAGATATCACTCACAAAAAACCACATCAAGTTGCCGGGCGGGGAATAGGTCGGACTTTCCAGCTAAACCCTCTTTTTGGTAATTTCACCGTCCTGGAGAATATATCGGCATCGTTCCATCTCCACCCGAAGTCAAGCCTGCTGGATATATATTTTAATACCGCTACCTACCGCCGTAACGA
>JAUWGI010000044.1 GCA_030606505.1 Deltaproteobacteria bacterium | reverse complement strand
AGACCGGGTAGTGCCCGAGGCGTTTGCGGTATATCAGGAGAGGCTCAAACGCCTGCCGACCACGGTGGTCAACAGCCTGGTTCAGGAGGCGGTAGCCGCCCACAACCCCCCGCGCAAGGGCGGCCGCCAGCTCAAGATTCTCTACGCCACCCAGGCCGAGGTAAATCCCCCCACCTTCGTCTTTTTCGTCAACGAGGCCAAACTGGTGCCGGCTTCCTACCGGCGCTATCTGGAGAACAAACTGCGCCAGGCGTTCGGTTTCAACGGCACGTCGCTCCGTTTTATCTTTAAAAACAGGGGTAAGCAGCCATGATGATGGCCAAGTTCGCCGCTGTGGTGATACTGGGTTACCTGTTGGGTTCTATTCCTGTTGGTTACTGGCTGACCCGGCGGCAGGCCAAGGTGGACGTCACTGCCTATGGCAGCGGCAAGGTAGGGGCGACCAACGTGCTCCGCACCGCCGGCCGCAAGTCGGCCGCCCTGGTGGGCACCATGGACCTGCTAAAAGGGGTGCTGGCGGTAGTCCTGGCCGGCCTGATAATGGGCAAAGGCTACCTGGTGGTGGGCAACTTTGGTTTTGGCATGCTGGTGGCTCAGGTTCTGGCGGCTCTAGCCGCCGTAGTCGGCCATAACTGGTCGGTATTCCTCGGATTTAAAGGTGGCCGGGGTGTGGCCACCTTCTTCGGCGGGCTCATCGCCCTGTGTCCGATAGCGGCTTTAGTCGGCGGCGAGATTTTCATTATTGGTGCCGGTCTTACCCAGTACGTGTCTCTGGCCTCTATTGCCGGGGTGGTAGGCGCTTACGCCATACTGGTGCCGCTCACCATTATGCACGGTTTTCCCCTGGAGTACCTGTTCTACACTCTGGTGGGGTCGGTAATAATCATCGTTATGCACCGGGGCAACATCAGTCGCCTGGTGAAGGGCAAAGAGCGCCGGCTCGGCGAGAAAGGGGAGAAGCGGGACTCACCTGCTTCCAGCCCCACCGAGGGCGCGGGATAAGGCATGCCCAAGGTTGCCATTATTGGTACCACCACCTGGGGGCTTACCCTGGGAGTGGCCTTGGCGGTTAAGCGGGTGGAGGTCAGGCTGTGGGCGCGGACGGAAGATGAAGCCGCCAATTTGAGAAACGCCGAGTTCCCCTCCGACCTGTTTTCCGGAATTACCCTTCCCCGCAAGCTAACTATTACCAGCTCGCTGGATGAAGCCCTGGCCGAGGCAAAAGCGGTCATCATGGCGGTGCCCTCCCAGAGGATGCGGCCCAACATAAAGGCGGTGGCCCCCCACCTCGATAGCTCCATGCTGATAGTAAACGCGGCCAAGGGTCTGGAGATGAAGACCAACCTGCGCATGTCGCAGGTAATCGCCGACGAAATCCCCCCCGATTTTCAGCCCAATATCTGTGTTCTTTCCGGCCCCAACCTCTCTCAGGAGATTCTGCGTGACCTGCCGGCGGCGGCGGTGGTGGCTGCCCATAGTGAGGCGGTGGCCAAAAAGGCGCAGAAGCTGTTAAACACCCCCAACCTCTGTATCTATACCAATACCGATATCATCGGCGTCGAGCTGGGGGGAGCCTTAAAGAACATTATCGCCCTGGGTGCCGGTATCGTTGACGGGCTGGGCTACGGTGACAACGCCAAGTCGGCTTTCATTACCCGGGGCCTTACCGAGATAACGGCGCTGGGGATGGCGCTGGGGGCAAATCCACTCACCTTTTCCGGCTTAACCGGCCTGGGCGACCTGGTGGCTACCTGCTCCAGCAATTTAAGCCGCAATCATCACGTGGGGGTGGAGCTAACCAAGGGGCGCTCCCTGGAGGAGATAACCGGCTCAATGAGTGGTGTCGCCGAGGGGGTAACCACCACCCTGGTGGCCTATAATCTGGCCCAACAGTTAAAGCTGGAGATGCCCATTACCGAGAAGATTTACCGGGTGCTTTATCAGGGGCTCGGCCCAAAGGAAGCCGCTTTAGAGCTGATGGAGGCTAACGTCAAGCACGAACTATCAGGCCGGCGGTGGCGGTTGTTCTCCTTTTTCAAGCGCAAGCGCTGATTTTAATCCCGCTGAGAAAATCCCTGCCACTTTTTGGGCTTGGGCATGTTGCCCGGCTTCAAGCTTTCCCCCAGTTCCTCGAGCAGCTGGCGCTGTTTTTTGGTTAGCGAATCGGGGGTAGCCACGAAGAGGCTGACCAGCTGGTCGCCCCGTCCTCCTCCCCGCAGGTGGGGGACTCCCTGTCCTTTGAGCTTGAATATCTGCCCGGTCTGGCTTCCGGCCGGTATTTTGAGCTTAGTTTTACCATTCAAGGTTGGCACCTCTACCTCGGTGCCCAGGGCTGCCTGGACAAAGTTGATGGGCAACTCGTAGAGGAGGTCATAGTTATGGCGGGTGAAGAGTTCATGCTCTTTGACCGATAGGCTGATATAGATATCTCCGGCCGGTCCGCCCCTTCTCCCCGCCTCCCCCTCGCCGCCGAGGCGTATCTGGGCGGTGTTATCAACTCCGGCGGGGATGTTGACCACGATGTTGCGCTTGCGCTTCTCCCGGCCGCTGCCCCGGCACTGGGGGCAGGGCTCGGTGATAATTCGGCCTTCACCTTGGCACTGGGGGCAGGGAACGGTGTGAGCGAAGCGCCCGAAGAGGCTCTGGTGGACGCGGCGCACCTGCCCGCTGCCGTCGCAGTTGGGGCATCGTGAGGGCTGGCTGCCCGGCTTGCTGCCGGTGCCCTGGCAGGTTGAGCAGTGTTCGGTGCGGGTGAGGGTTATCTCCTTTTCACAGCCGAGGGCGGCTTCCTCGAAGGTGATGGTCATCCGGTAGCGGAGGTGGTTGCCGCGCTGTGGCGCCTGGCGGCTGGCGGCCGCCCCGCCGAAGAAGGCGTCGAAGATATCGCCGAAGCCGCCGAAGTCGAAGCCCTCAAAGCCGCGCCCGAAGGAGCCCTCAGCGCCGCCGTGGCCGAAGCGATTGTAGGCCGCCCGCTTATCGGGGTCGGAGAGCACTTCGTAGGCTTCGTTGACCTCTTTAAATTTCTCCCCGGTCTTATCTTCCTGGTTGTGGTCGGGGTGATACTTAAAGGCCAGCTTACGAAAGGCCCTTCTTATCTCCTCGTCAGTGGCGTTTCTCTCCACGCCGAGGACTTCATAATAATCGCGTTTGCTTGGCATATTATATTAACTCTATTTCTTTAGTGCTTTAATCGCCTCGCAGAATCTCTCCGGCGTCCGCGATGAAATAATATAGGTCTGCTCGGCGGTTTCCAGTTTTACCGCTTCCTTGATAAAGGCCTGGGTGATGGCGAAGGTGCCGTCTTTACCTTTACGCAAGCCCCACCCCCCGTAGGTCTTTATGGGGTTCTTCACCTTATAGGGGGAGCAGTCCTGAATCTTGTCGGTTTCGATGACCTTGCTGTAGATAACCCCGAATTTTATGGCCAGCTTATCATCAGATAGCGTCACCTTCAGTTGAAAGAAGCAGGCTACGATGCCCACAGTCAGTAAAATGTAAGCCACGGTGAACCACCATATCCCGCTTAAGAGAATCCCCGGAATTAAGCCAACGACCAGTGCCCAAAGCACAATGCCTCCGGCAAAAGGGTAGTTCACGTTTAGCTTTTCCTGATAAATCGGCATTCTGCCCCACCCCCTTTTAAGTTTTTAAGGTAACCCTATCCCCTTTATCCCCTTCCCCTTAACAAGGGGAAGGGGAAATTGATTCTATATAAGGGGGACTCCGTCCCCCTAAAACCCCCTAATCTATTTATCCCTTGGGAGCTTTGTTTAATATTGGTCGTAGGACTTCTCTGCCAAGTACGAGGCCAATCCCTCGGGCCAAAATGAAATATGCGGCGCATATGGATATTAGCCCTGGAAGAAGGAAGCTATTTTGCAGGAGTGTTATTCCCAAGCAGTACAATATGAGGAAGATGGCTAGATGACTCAAAGTAATGTTGCCCATGTGCTCTGTAATTCTTAGGAGCCATCGTGGCTTGAACCTCAAGCGTACGATAAATAGCGATGCAGATATGGCGAAGATTATCGCTATTGTGATGAGAGATGCTTGGTTCCACCCACTGGTAAGGAAGGAAAGGCAGAACAAAGTACCTCCGATACCAAAATAAGTCAGGGCATGTGCTTTTGCATTATTCATACTATTTTATACCTCTCTAAACTCGCCCTCAACGGTGCCTTCATCGCCGCCTTCGCCTCCCTCACCACCTTCTCCCCCTGCTCCACCTTCTCCGCCCGGAGGCGCTTGGCCGCCCGGCGGGGGTGGTGGTGGCTGCTGCTGGTAGACGGCGGAGCCGACTTTCTGCATCGCCTCGTTCAGTTCCTGGGTGGCTTTGCGGATAGCTTCTATGTCAGTACCCTGTAAGGCGTCCTTGACCGCTTTAACCTTTTCCTCCACCTCTTTATTCAGCTCGTCGGAAATCTTATCTTTGTTGTCGCGGAGCGTCTTTTCGGCGGTATAGGCCAGGTTGTCGGCCATATTTCGGGTCTCCACCTCCTCCTTGCGCTTGCTGTCCTCGGAGGCGTGCTGCTCGGCTTCCCGCTGCATTTTCTCGACCTCTTCTTTGGCCAGTCCGGAGGAGGCGGTGATGGTGATTTTCTGCTCCTTGCCGGTGCCCTTGTCGTGGGCTTTGACGTTGATGATGCCGTTGGCGTCGATGTCAAAAGTGACCTCAACCTGGGGCAATCCCCTGGGTGCCGGCAGGATGTCGTCGAGCATGAACCGCCCCAGGGTTCTATTGTCGGCGGCCATCGGCCGCTCTCCCTGGAGAACGTGAATCTCGACGCTGGGCTGGTTGTCGGCGGCGGTGCTGAAGACCTGGCTCTTGGCGGTGGGGATGGTGGTGTTGCGGGGAATAAGCGGGGTGGCCACGCCGCCGAGGGTCTCGATGCCCAGCGTCAGCGGGGTGACATCGAGCAGCAGCACGTCTTTTACCTCCCCCTTGAGCACCCCGGCCTGGATAGCCGCCCCTACGGCGACCACCTCGTCGGGGTTGACCCCCTTGTGGAGCTCCTTGCCGAAGAATTGTTTTACCTTCTCCTGGACTAAGGGCATCCTGGTCTGCCCGCCGACCATGACCACCTCGTCTATCTGGGCGGCCGTCTTCTCGGCGTCAGCCAGCGCCTGTTTGCAGGGCTCGATAGTCTTTTCCACCAGCTCCCCGACCAGCTGTTCCAGCTTGGCCCGGGTGAGGGTGATGTTGAGGTGCTTGGGGCCGCTGGCGTCGGCGGTAACGAAGGGCAGGTTGACCTCGGTCTGCTGGACGGTGGATAGCTCGCTTTTAGCCTTTTCGGCGGCTTCCTTAAGTCTCTGCAGGGCCATTTTGTCCTGCCGCAGGTCTATGCCCTGGTCTTTCTTGAACTCGTCACAGAGCCAGTCCATGACCCTCTGGTCGAAGTCGTCGCCGCCCAGGTGGGTGTCGCCGTTGGTCGACTTTACCTGGAAGGTGCCTTCACCCAGCTCCAGGATGGATATATCGAAGGTGCCGCCGCCGAGGTCATAGACAGCGATAGTCTCTTCCTTTTTCTTGTCCAGCCCGTAGGCCAGCGAGGCGGCCGTCGGCTCGTTAATTATTCTCAATACTTCCAGCCCGGCTATCTTACCGGCGTCCTTGGTGGCCTGCCGCTGGGAGTCGTTGAAGTAGGCGGGCACGGTGATTACCGCCTCGGTGACCTTATCTCCCAGGTAGGCTTCGGCGTCCGCCTTTAGCTTCTGCAGAATCATTGCCGAGATTTCCGGCGGGCTGTACTCCTTGTCGCCCATCTTCACCCAGGCGTCGCCGTTTTCCGCCTTGGTTATCTTGAAGGGCAGCAGTTTGCGGTCATACTCCACGGTGGGTTCGTCATACTTGCGCCCCATCAGCCGTTTGATGCTGGAGATGGTGTTGTCGGGGTTGGTGATAGCCTGGCGCTTGGCCACCTGCCCCGCCAGCCGCTCCCCGGTCTTGCTCATGGCCACCACTGATGGCGTGATGCGCCCCCCCTCGGCGTTGGTGATAACCTTGGGCTCTCCCGCCTCCATCACCGCCACCGCCGAAAAGGTGGTGCCTAAATCGATACCGATTACCTTTCCCATTGGTTTAGTCCTCCTCTCCGTTGCCCACTACGACCATAGTGGGTCGAATTACTCTATCTTCTAACATGTAGCCCTTCTGTACCTCCTCGATGACTATCCCCTCCTTGCCCTTATCCTGCCTCACCGCCTCGTGGAATACCGGGTCGAAGGGCTCGCCCAGCGCCTTGATTGGTGACACCCCCTGTGCCTGCAGGACGGCCCACAGCTTGCGCTCGATGAGCCTGACGCCGTCCAGCCAGCTCAGTTTTTTCATGCTGGGCGGGAGGGAGCTGAAGGCTCGCTCGAAGTCGTCGAGGACGGGCAGCAGGCTGAGTATCAGCACCGAGTTGGCGAACTTGCCCAGCTCTTGCTTTTCCTGCTCGCTGCGCTTTTTGTAGTTAACGAAATCAGCCTGGGCGCGTTGCCACCCCGCCAGGTTGGCTTCGGCTTTGGCTTTGACCTCGGCCAGCGTTTCTTTCAGGGTTTCTACGTCCTCTATCTCGCCGGCCTCTGGCTCCGCCTCCCCGGTCGGGGTTTCGTTTATCTGGTTATTTTGTTCTTCTTCGGGTTCTCGTGGCATCATTTCTATCTACCTCACCCCCGTTTTATATCTTTTCCCGCCCCACCCTTTTAACGGTTCTCTTTTT
>JAUWGI010000049.1 GCA_030606505.1 Deltaproteobacteria bacterium | reverse complement strand
ACGTTAAAGGATAAAACTACTACCAGTAATACCAGGGCAACCCCCCACATCGTGCTCTGGGGTATACCGGGGACATGAGCCGCCACCGTGTAGAGGTGATAGGGCAGCGCCATGAACTGGTCGAAGGGGGATTGGGGGAGGCGGGGGAGGAGAAAAGCGGCCCCCACCACCAGAATCGGCGCCGTCTCCCCGGCGGCGCGGCTCATGGCTAAAACCGCCCCGGTGATTATCCCCGGTAGCGCCTGGGGCAGCACCATGTGCCGGATTGTCTGCCACCTGGTCGCTCCCACCGCCAGGCTGCCCTCCCGGTATTCCCGGGGCACCGCCAGAATCGCCTCTCTAGAAGTGGTTATGGTCATGGCCAGCGCCTGACAGGCTAAAGTTAAGCTGGCAGAAAGCAGTGACATGCCCAGTTTAAGCGTCAGCACGAATATCCCCAGCCCGAAAAGGCCGTAGACGATGCTGGGCACCCCAGCCAGATTGACTATAGCCAGATTAATGATTCGGGTAAGCCAGTTATTGCCGGCGTACTCGGTAAGGTAGATTCCGGCCAGCACCCCCACCGGCAGGGCTATGATTATCGTGCCCAGCATCAGGTAGAAGGTGCCGATAATAGCTGGGAAAATACCCCCCGCTTTGCCCGCCTGCGACGGCGCCAGGGTTAAAAACTCCCAGCTGATGGCGCTGCCGCCGCTGATAACGATTTGCAAAATTATAAATATAACCGGCAGGACGACCACCGCCGCGGCTATGGTAAGCAGGCCGAAAGCGGCCTGCTGGGATAGCTGGCGTGATGTTATTCTGCTGCCTATCATGTTACCTGGCGAACTTCCTTCTCTGGCGCTCCAGCACCCGGTCGGCGATTACGTTGACCGTCAGGGTGAGAATAAACAGAATCAGCCCGATGGCGAACAGCGCCTGGTACTGCAAGCCGCCGCGTACGGCGTTACCGATTCCGGAGGCGATAGCCGCCGTCATCGGCATCATCGGCTCGGTGGGGGATACAGGCACGGCCAGAGCGCCCCCGGCCACCATGAGCACCGTCATCGTCTCGCCGATGGCGCGCCCAACCCCCAGCATCACCGCCGCCGTAATCCCGGAGAGCGCCCCTGGAATACACACATGCCTTATGGTTTCCCATCTGGTGGCCCCCAGGGCGTAGGAAGCCTGCCGGAACTCGTCAGGCACCGCCCGCAGGGCATCCTCGGAGACGCTGACGATTATGGGCAGGCTCATCAAAGACAGCATAATCCCGGCACTCAGCCCGCACAGGCCGGTGTTGAGGTTAAAGGCGCTCTGCACCAGCGGCGAAAGCAACATCAGCCCGATAAAGCCCATCACCACCGAGGGAATCCCGGCCAGCAACTCGATTATGGGCTTTACCGTCTCCCTCACCTTGTCCGGGGCCACCTCGGCGAGGTAGGCGGCGCAGGCGACCCCCACCGGCACCGATATGGCGGTGGCCACCAGCGTTACCCACAGGGTGGAAACAAAGAAAGGCATGATACCAAAGGTGGGCGGCTCCGATACCGGGTACCACCTGGTGCCCAAGAAAAAGTCCCAGGGAGGGGTGTAAAGAAAAACGGGCAGGCCCTCCTTGAGCAGGAGGGCGATAATACCCAAAAGGACAACAATAGCCAGCAGGCCACTTAGAAAAATCCAGCCCTCAATGAACTTCTCGCCAATACGCCACCGCCGCCTGAGTCCCTTATCAGGACTGGCTTCGGCGATGGCAACCGTAACCTGTTGCCCCAGCATATTCCTCTTTATCTTATCTATTACGTTAACTTACTACGGCAGCGGCACGTAGCCAACTTCGGTTACCTTGGCCTGCCCCTCGGTGGAGAGGCAGTAGTCGATGAAAGCCTTGATTACGCCCGTCGGCTCGCCATTGGTATAGAAAAGGAGCGGGCGGGCAATGGGATAGCTGCCATCTAGAGCCGTTTCTACGCTGGGTAAGACGCCGGGGGTATCCGCCGTCCGCTTGATGGCCAGCGGCTTTACCGCCCCGGTAACATAGCCCAGGCCGGGATAGAAGATGGCGTTGGGGTTCTTGGCCACTTCATCCACCCCCCCTTTAGTGGAAGGCAGGAAGAGCACCTTGGAGCCGTACTCCAGGCTCTTATCCTCGGCGGGCAGACCCTTCATCTGCACCACGTT
This sequence comes from Deltaproteobacteria bacterium, assembly GCA_030606505.1. Classification (GTDB taxonomy): domain Bacteria; phylum Chloroflexota; class Dehalococcoidia; order Dehalococcoidales; family BS750m-G39; genus JABMRW01. The sequence continues at coordinate 4,373 of JAUWGI010000049.1, read as the reverse complement.
TTCCTTGAAGAAGACATGTGTGCCGGAGTTAGTGTCGCGGGAGATGACCACTATCGGCTCATCACCGCCGCCGACCTCCTTCCAGTTGGTTATCTGGTTGATGTAGATGGCCGAGAGCTGGACTATGGTTAGCTCGGATACGGGATTGGAGGGGTGCACCACCACGGAAAGGGCGTCGGTGGCAACCTGAATCTCATAGGGTTCCACCCCGTTGGCTTGAGCTTCCTCAATCTCTTTCTGCTTTATCAGCCGTGAGGCCTGGCAGATGTCGGTAGTGCCGTTAATAAGGGCGGCGATGCCGGCCCCGGAGCCGGGGCCGCTGACGGCGATGCTCACCCCGGAGTGCACCTTCATGAACTCCTCGGCCCATACCGAGGATAGCGGCGTCACCGTGTTGGAGCCGATAATATTAAACGAACCGGATAACCCCTCCCCACCCCCAGTAGTGCCGGGGCAACCGGCCATGGCAATAACCGCCACCACTAAGACCGATACCGGTAATACGAACCACTTCTTGGCTAGACTAGTAAACAAACTGTTTCCTCCTTATTTATTATTTCAGGGCTTATCCATGACCGGCGGCCATTGCCTCAATATGCCCCGCCGCCGGGTGGTCTCCACCCAGCGCTTCGGGGTGCTCGAAGAGAAGATGGAGCACGGCCTCGGCGGTGGTCAGGTTGGTGGCCAGGGGCACATTGTGGACATCGCAGACCCGAAGCAGCGCCGATACGTCCGGCTCATGGGGATGCGCCATAAGCGGGTCACGCAGGAAAATCACCGCGTCTACATCCTCGCTGGCTACCAGCGCGCCGACCTGCTGGTCACCGCCCAGAGAGCCGCTCTCCAGCAGCCTTACCGGCAGCCCGGTCCTCTCCTGAATAAGACGCCCGGTGCTCCGGGTAGCCACCAGATTAAGCCCGGCTAAGTCTTCCTTGTGTGCCTTCACCAGTTGCACCATATCCTCTTTCTTGGAATCGTGGGCAACCAGTGACAGTGTGAGTTTTTTCAATTTCTTACCTCCTTTCCTGGCTATAACAAAAAGGCCTTAAACCTGAAGTCCTTTTCACCTACTATCAGTCTAATAGGTAAACTTTAAGGACGGTTTAAGGCCTGGTTAAGATTTGGTTAAGCTTTTAAGAGGCTGCCTGACGAGGCAGGCTGAAGCTGAAAGTGGAACCCCTCCCCTCCTCGCTCTCCACCCGGATATCGCCACCGTGGGCCTCGATTATGTGTTTGGCGATAGCCAGCCCCATGCCGGTGCCCTCCCCGGTACGGGCTTTATCCCCCTTGTAGAAGCGCTCGAAGACATGGGGCAGATCATCACTGGCAATGCCCCGGCCGGTGTCAGCTATATCCACGGTGACGGAATCACCTTCTCCTCGAGTGCTAACCGTGATTTTGCCACCGGCGTCGGTGAACTTGATAGCGTTGTGCAGGAGATTGAGCATCACCTGCCGTACCCTGGCCTCATCGGCCGGGGCTGAAGGCAGGTCGGCGGCAAGCTCTTTAACCACGATGAGCTTTTTCCTCTCCACCTGGGGGCTGAGCTGGGCGGTAACCTCCTCCACTAAATTATTGAGATTTAGCGACTCCAGTTTGAGCTCGGCTTTACCCGTCTCAATACGGGAGAGCTCGGTCAGCTCCGCCACCAACTGGGTAAGCCGGTCCACCTCGCTATCAATCCGGTTGAGAAAATCTCCGGCCGCTTTCTTATCGTCAACGGCACCATCGTGCAGGGTTTCAACCATCGCCTTAATGCCGGCCAGCGGGGTGCGGAACTCGTGGGATATATTGCCGATAAGCTCGCGCCGGGTCGTTTGCAGGTTTCTTAAGCTGGTGAGGTCCTGAAATAGGAGCAGGACGCCACTATGGGCGATGGGTACGGCGATTGCCCTTAAGTACCGCTTGGAGGTGCCCGATTCATACTGGACAGACTGCATCTCGGCCGTCTTTAGACACAGCTTCAACACCTCGTCTACCTCATGGTCACGCACCGCCTCGATGAGCGGCTTATTCTCTGGCTCCTTTATATTAAATAGCTTGGCTGCAGCCTGGTTAGCCAGCGAGATGTTGCCCTCGGTATCGGTCATGATGACACCGTCAGCCATGTTGTCCAGGATGGTGGCCAGCCTGGCTCTGTCTTCCGAGATTGTTTCCACCATTTCTTTCAGCCTGGCCGACATCTCATTGAAGGCATGAGCCAGCTCTCCCACCTCATCTCTGGCCTCTATGGTTATTTTTTGCCCCAGTTCCCCCGAGGTAATTCTCCGGGAAGCAGCGGTAAGCTTGCGTATCGGGCGGGTGGTGATGCGGGCAATAAGCCAGGCCGCCAGAATAACCAGCACTGTAGCCACCGCCGTGGCGATAATAATGCTTGCCGTCACCCGCTGCACCACGCTTTCAACGGCGGTCAGCGGCAGTGAGATGCGGGCTACCCCCAGAATCTCACCAGCATAAGAAACGGGCACGGCCACATACATCATCCTCTGCCCCAAGGTGATGCTGTAGCGGGTGCTCTCACCCCGGCCGGTGCTCAGGGCATCCCTGATTTCGGGGCGGATGGCGTGGTTTTCCATAGTAGCGGGGTCTTCTTCAGAGTCACCCAGCACGGTGCCGTCCCGGGCAATAATGGTGACCCTGGCGTCAATTTCTTCCCCCAGCTTCTTGGCCAAGATATTGAGGTTTTCTGGCCCATCCTGGCTCAAGAAACCGGGCAGACTGGCTTCGGCAGTAATTCTGGCCTCATATTCTAATTGAGAGCGCAGACTATCAAGCTGGGAACTCCGGGTGGAGCTGGCCAGATAAACCCCCAGAATACCCATGCTGACCAGTACCAGTAAAACGAAGGGGATGGTTATGCGCCATTGAATACTGCGGAACATTTCTAGCCTTCCAGTTTATAACCCGTTCCCCTTACCGTCAGTAGATGTCTGGGATGTGCCGGGTCAGTTTCGATTTTCTGTCTTAACCATCTGATATGGACATCCACAGTTCGGGTTTCGCCGGCGTAGTCATAGCCCCACACTTTATCCAGAAGCTGCTCCCGGCTGAAGACGAATCCCTTATTTCGGGCCAGGAAGACCAGCAGGTCAAACTCCTTTGGGGCAAGCTCCAGCAGCGAACCTCGGCAGAAAGCCTGATGGCGGCCAATGTCAATCTCCAGGTCACTGATTTTCAGAGTTTCTGACTTAGCCGCTGGCGGCAGTTTGGCCATATCGGCTCGCCGGAGCATCGCCTGCAGGCGGGCCAGTAGCTCTCTCATGCTGAAGGGCTTGGTCATGTAATCATCGGCGCCGATTTCAAGCCCGACTACTTTATCGACTTCCTCCGTCTTAGCCGTGAGCATCAGGATGGGGACGGTCATTTCCTTTCGCAGAATACGGCAGACCTCAAAGCCGCTCAGTTTGGGCAGCATCACATCGAGCACAATCAGCCCCGGCTTTTCCCTCCGCGCCATCTCTAAAGCGCCTGAGCCATCGACCGCGGTAATAACCTCATAGCCTTCCTTGAGAAGGCTATATTTGAGCGTAGCCAGTAGATTCAGGTCGTCTTCAACAACCAGGATTTTAGCCACCATGTTTATCTTCAATAGTAGTATAAACCTAAAGGTAGGGCCTATCAAATGTTGATAGGGGCGAGGTAACATTCCGCTATTTTGTGTGGTTGAAGAATAACTTCTAGAAGGCGTAAAGGGTTGCTATGTGCTTTCCCTGGAAAGTCGCCAAGAGCTAATCATCAGTATGCAAACGACTAGGTATGGCAGGCCGATTGTTGACCCACGCTAAGAAATGATTGTGGCCAGCATAGCGGCCCCCCTCTCGACTTATAATATGGGCAAGTATTTCTTCAGCTCGTATTCGGTTACCTGAGCGCGGTAATTTTCCCACTCTATCTTCTTGTTCTGGATAAAAGCCTCAAAAACATGCTCACCAAGAGACTTGCGCACCAACTCGCTCTTCTCGGCTAACAATATTGCCTCCAGCAGGCTGGCCGGCAAGGTACTTATTCCCCGCTTCTGCCTCTCCTCCGGGGACATCTCATATACGTTCTCTTCTACGGGCGGAGGCGGCTCCAGGCCCTTCTCAATGCCTTCCAGCCCGGCGGCCAGCATGACACTGAAAGCAAGGTAGGGGTTGCAGGCCGGGTCGGGAGACCGGTATTCAATTCGGGTTGCCTTCTCCCGGCCTGGCCGGTATTCCGGGACCCTGATTAAATCGGAACGGTTGCGCCGCGCCCAGGAGAGGTATACCGGCGCCTCGTAGCCGGGAACCAGCCGCTTGTAAGAGTTGACCCACTGGTTGGTCACCGCCGTAATCTCGGGAGCGTGAGCGAGCAGTCCGGCTATATAGCTCCTGGCGATCTTAGACAGATGG
>JAUWGI010000002.1 GCA_030606505.1 Deltaproteobacteria bacterium | reverse complement strand
ACATCTTTACCCACGGTGAGCAGCTTGGCCCGGCGCTCGCGGCAGGCTTCCTTGATTACCCCGGCGGCCTCGGGGGGCTGGGGGGCGGTCACCACCATGCTGTCGGGCTTGATAATGCCACACTTCTCGGCGGCAATCTCGGTTAAGGTATTGCCCAGCACATCCATGTGGTCAAAGTCAACGGGGGTGATAATACAGACCAGTGGGGTGACCACACTGGTGGCGTCGAACTTGCCACCCAGCCCCACCTCCAGCACCTGCAACTCGGCCCCTTTCTGGCCAAAGTAAGCGAAGGCCAGCGCGGTGAGGAACTCGAAGGTGGTCAGCTTACCATATGTAGCCTTCTCATTGACCACTTCCACCCGCGGCTTAAGCTCGGTCACCAGCTGGGCCAATTTGTCCTCGGAGATAAGCTCCCCGTCAACCTGGACTCGCTCCCGCCAGGTGTGGAAGTGGGGGGAGGTGTAAAGCCCGGTGGTATAACCGCATGCGGCCAGCGCCGAGGCCACCATGACGGCCACGCTACCCTTGCCGTTGGTGCCGGTGATATGGATAGAGCCAGCTTTCTGGTGGGGGTTGCCTAAAAGAGACAATAACTCATCGACACGGCGGAGGTCATAGAAGGCGGGGTCGTGGGGCATGCCTATTTTTTCGTAGTCGGTGTAGCTGTTGATGTAGTCTATAGCCTGCTGGTAGTTCACGGTTGGCTAATTATAGCACCGCCGCCAACCAGCCACAATTTAATAACCCACTTGACGCCTATATTAGCGGCTGGTATCATCAACGCAGGGGGTGTGAGGTGAACTTCGACGAAAAGCTGAACTATACCACCGATAAGAACAACAGCCTGCTCTGCATCGGGCTTGATCACGACCCGGAGCTGATGCCGCCTAAAGTGGACGTTTTTAAATTCAACAAGTCAACTATCGACGCCACCTCGGAGCTGGTCTGCGCCTACAAGCTCAACTTCGCCTTCTACGAAGCCCTCGACGACGGCATCGATATCCTCAAGCGCACCATTAAATGCATACCGGAACATATCCCGGTAATCGGCGACGGCAAACGGGGCGACATCGGCAACACCGCCCGGGCCTACGCCAGGGCTATCTTTGTCACTCTGGGCTGTGACGCCGCTACCGTCAACCCCTACCTCGGCTTTGATTCGATAGAGCCTTTTATCGAGTACTGGGACAAGGGAGTCTTCGTCCTCTGCCGCACCTCCAACCCCGGCGCCGTCGATTTCCAGAACCTGCGCTTCGAGACCGAGAAGGCGCAGCTCTCCCTCTTCGAGATAGTGGCCATCAGAGCCGCCCTCTGGAACAAACAGGGTAACATCGGGCTGGTGGTGGGCGCCACCTACCCCGAGGAACTAAAGCTAATAAGGCAGAGCCACCCCGACATGCTACTGCTTATACCCGGCATCGGTGCCCAGGGGGGCGACCTGGCTTCGTCAGTGCGCTACGGGGTCAACGCCATGGGCCGGAAAGCTATCTTAACCTCGTCACGGCAGGTTATATACGCCTCCCAGGACAAGGACTTCGCCGAGGCGGCGCGGCGGGTGGCCGCCGACCTGCGGGAGAGAATCAACTACTACCGTTCCACCCTCACCCTGACTCCCTGAGGTAGCCGGCATGGAGATAAGCCCGGGTGATATCGTCCGCCTCAAGAAACGGCACCCCTGCGGCAGTGACCAGTGGCAGGTGGTAAGGGTGGGCGCCGACATCGGCATCAGATGCCTCAAATGCCAGCGCCGGGTGCTGCTCAAGCGCCCGACTTTCGAGCGCCGGGTTAAAGACTTTATCTCCCGACAACATGATTTGTGAAGTAGCCTATTCCCCGACATGCACCCTGCCCCAAAGAGCCACACAACGGGCTAACGAACTGATACTATCCTCTTCCGTCTCCTCACCTTTACGGAAGCAAATCTTCATATAGTTATTCAACACCAGGGCACCGACACTCTCAATAGCAGCGCGTACTGCCACCAACTGGGTAAGAATACCCTCGCATTCACGGTCATCTCCGAGCATTTTCTGAATACCGCGAATCTGCCCTTCAATCTTTTTGAGACGATTAACCAGCATTGCTTTCGACACCTCTTGCTCAGCCATGCTATCCTCCATAAGTTAATTTAATTCTTAACTGCCTATTGACTTGACGTACCATACCCCTATAGGGTATTATACTTTTCTGGCTGTTACTTTTACCATACTTAATTTTAACATATAATGCTGCCGGCGGGCAGATTGATAGTCTGAGACGGTGATAATGGCTGAATTTGAACCAAGGATAATCGGTTTCCTCTGTAACTGGTGTTCCTATGCCGGCGCTGACCTGGCCGGTACCTCGCGAAAAAAATACCCGCCCAACATGAGAGTGATAAGGGTGATGTGCTCGGGCCGGGTTGACGAAAGGTTGATACTGAAAGCCTTTGTCGCCGGCGCCGATGGTGTCCTGGTCTGCGGTTGTCACCCCGGAGATTGCCACTACCAGAAGGGAAATCTAAACGCCCGAAGAAAAATGACCGGATTATTCCCCTTCCTGGAGGCGGTGGGTATCGGCAAAGACAGACTCAGACTGGAGTGGGTATCAGCCTCTGAAGGGCCCAAGATGGCCGAAACAGTGAATAATTTTACCCAGACGATAAAGGAGCTTGGCCCCAATCCAATTAGAAAGGGCTTATCCAGAGATAGTGAACGGTTACAAGAAGCGACGGCTGGCTGAGGGACAAGACTCTGGCATTTAGCCTGGTCACAAAGATTTTTAAAAGGAGGTTTTACGTGGCTAAAGTAGCAATCACAGTCAATGGTTCAGAACCATCTAACATTTTTCCGCCCATGATTCTGGGCTCCAGCGCGGCTGGCAGCGGGGATGATTTAACCATATTCTGCTGCCCCGGCGGCGCCCCGACCATGGTCAAAGGGGAGCTGGAGAAAATCTCCGGTAAGGGCCTGCCCGACATCGTGGAGCTGTACAACGGTATAGTTGAGCTGGGCGGCAAGATACTGGTCTGCGAGCTTGCACTAGAGAATAAGGACCTGAAGCCCGAGGACTTCAGGGAAGGCGTGGAAATAGTGGGGGCGACTTCGTTTATGGCCTCAATTGCGGACGCTAATATAACCTTCTCTTTCTAAAATACCCTTCTGAAATACATAGAAGTAAAGGCTATAACAATAAGGAGGTAACTATGGCTGTACATACCCTGGATGTCCTGGGGCTAAAATGTCCCCAACCGGTGTTGAAGCTGGCCATAATGGCTAAAAGTATTCCCGCTGGAGACACCGTAGAAGTAATGGCTGATTGTGAGTCTTTTCCCAAAGATGTCGAAGCCTGGTGTGGCAAGATGAACAAGACGCTGCTCTTCTGTCTGGATGAGGGCGGCGGCAAGCACAAAGCGCAAATCCAGTTCTAACGAGGTATCGATGGGAGAAGGATTCACACCGCGGATAGTTGGCTTTCTCTGTAACTGGTGTTCTTATGCCGGCGCCGACCTGGCCGGGGCGGCCAAGCTGGAAATCCCGGCATCGCTATCGGTTATCAGGGTGATGTGCTCGGGCCGGGTTGACCCGGTGCTGGTGGCCACCGCCCTGCTACAGGGAGCCGACGGCGTGCTTATCGCCGGATGCCATCCGGGCGATTGCCACTACAGAGAAGGGAACTACTATGCCCGCCGCCGATTCGCCCTGTTAAAGAAAACCCTGGAGACCCTGGGGCTGGACACGGAAAGGCTCATGCTGGCCTGGGTATCGGCCTCCGAGGGGCAGAGATTCGGGGAGGTAGCCAACCAATTCGCCGGGCAGATTATGGAACTGGGGCCCAACCCCATGAAGACAAAAATTTCACTATGACCGGTGAGAGTGCGATGACTGATAAAAAAGAAAACGCCCCGGTGCTGGTCATCGGGGCCGGTATTGCCGGAATTGAGGCCAGCCTGCTGCTGGCCAACTCGGGGAGAAAGGTATACCTCATCGAGAAGACATCCTATATCGGCGGCAACGTCATCAAGTTCGAAGAGGTATTCCCCAACATGGACTGCGCCACCTGCATGATAGCCCCCAAGCAGCAGGAGCTGCTGGCCGACGAGAACATCGAGCTGCTGACGCTCAGCCAGGTTGAGGCGGTCAGCGGCGCTGCCGGCGACTTTTCGGTGAAAATCAAACAAAAGGCCGGATATATCGACCTGGTCAACTGCATCGGCTGCAGCGCCTGCTTTGACCCCTGCCCGGTAGAGGTGGACAACGAATTCGAGGAAGGGCTCACCAAGAGAAAGGCAGTCTATATTCCCTGTGCCGGGGCCCTGCCCAATGTCCCCGTCATTGATACTGAGAACTGCCTGCGCTTCAAAGGGCAGGATTGCCAGGCCTGCCAGGAAGCTTGTGCCTTCGAGGCTATCGACTTCAACCAGCAGGACAAGGAACTTGAGCTTAAGGTCGGCGCCATCGTCGTCGCCACCGGCTTCAGCATGTTCGACATCAACAAAACCAGCCAGTACGGCTATAAGAAGCTGGGCGGCGTCTACTCCGCCATGGAGATTGAACGGATATGCGCCTCCAACGGCCCCACCCAGGGGCAGATTACCCTCCAGAGCGGAGAGGCACCAAAGTCGGTGGCTATCATCAACTGCGTGGGGCGGGAGGAAAAGGGCTATTGTTCTTCGGTATGCTGTATGGCCGCTCTCAAGCTTTGTCACTTCTTAAAGAACAAACTGCCCGAACTGAAGATAACCCAATTCTACTCCGACCTCTGCATTCCCGGTAAAGCCTATCAACAATTCTACCAGAAGGTAAAAGAGAGCGGGGTTGATTTCATCCGGGCTGAAGTAACCGGAGTTTCAGAGTCAGCAAAAGAACTGGCGGTTAAATATAAAACCGACGAGGGCAAGGAAAATACCCTGGCGGCGGATATGGTTATCCTTAACCCGGCGCTGGAACCGGGGGCCGACTCGGCCAAACTGGCCGGGATGCTGAATATCCCCCAGAGCCGGGAGGGGTTTTTCAGCGAGAAGGAACCGGACCTTACCCCGGTGGCCACGGCGCAGGACGGTATATTTATTGCCGGCTGTGCCCAGGGCCCTAAAGATATAGCCGAGACGATAGCCGAGGCGGAAGCCACGGCAGGCAGAATACTTTCCCGATCGGGATAGAGGTTAAGAAATGGCCAAGAGACTGGGCGTATACGTATGCGAGTGCGGGACTAACATCGCCGATAAAGTGGACATCGACAAAGTGCTGGCGGCGGTCTCGGCGCTTAAAGACGTAGAGGTTGCCGATAGATACAAGCTGCTCTGCTCCGGCGACGGGCAGGGGTACCTGAAGCAAAGTATCACCGAGAACGGCTTAACCCACCTGGTGGTGGCCGCCTGTTCACCCAAGCAGCACGAAACCACCTTCATGAAAGTATGCGAGCAGGCCGGCCTTAACCCCTACCTCTTCCAGCTAGTTAATATACGCGAGCAGTGCGCCTGGGTCACCCCGGATGGGGAAGAAGCCACCGACAAGGCGATAAGGCAGATAAGGGCCGCCATCAGCCGGGTCCACTACCACACCGCCCTGGAGAAGAAAGGGATGGAGTGCAATCCCGACGTCCTGGTAATCGGCGGGGGCATTGCCGGCATTAAAGCCAGCCAGATACTGGCCGCCCCTGACCGGAAGGTCTATTTAGTCGAGAAAACCGCCTCCCTGGGAGGCAAAACCAAGCGTTTCAGCAAGCTTTTTGTCAATATGGAATCGGGGCCGGGCCTGATAGCCGGGGAGATAGAGCGCCTCCAGAAAAGCAAGAACATCGAGGTGCTTACCGAGAGCGAGGCCGAGCAGATTCTGGGCTTCCTGGGCAATTTTGAGGTCAAGGTGGTCAGCAAGGCCGAGGATAAAGAAGACAAAGAACAAAACTTCAATGTCGGCGCGGTGGTGCTGGCTACCGGATTCGAGCTGTTCGACGCCAAAGGGCTGCCCCAGTACGGCTACGGCACACTCGACGATGTCTACACCAGTCTGGACTTTGAGGAGATGAACCTCGCCGACGGCCCGACTCAAGGCAAAGTCCTGCTCAAAAACGGCCAGCCGCCCAAGTCGGCGGCCATCATCCACTGCGTAGGGCGGGCCGAGAAGGGCTACTGCTCCAAGGTATGCTGTCTCTACTCCTTCAAGTTCGACCGGATGCTACAGTCCCAGCTGCCGGGAGTAAAGATAGCCCACTTCTACTCCGACCTCTGTATCCCCGGCAAAGCCAACCAGAAATTTTATGAAGATACCAGAGAATCCGGGGTTGAGTTTGTCCGCTCGGCGGTGACCGAAATCGCCGGCGGTGATAAGGGGCTGACTGTCAAATATGAAACGGAAACCGGCGCCAAAGGTGACCTGGCGGTAGACATGGTAATCCTCCTGCCGGCGATGGAAACCAGTAGTGACGCCAGGAAGTTTGCCGAAATGCTGAACATCCCTCAAGACGACAAGGGCTTCCTGGCCGAGGAGCACCAGCTGCTTTCCCCGGTGGCATCGGCGGTGGAGGGCGTATTCGTTATCGGCTGCGCCCGGGGGCCGCAGAGTATCGCCGAGTCGATAGTGCAGGCCGAGGCCGCCGCCGGCAAGATACTCTCCGCCCTGGTTCCCGGCCGGAAATTAGAACTGGAAGTCAAAACTTCCCAGATATTAGAGAGCTTCTGTACCGGCTGCAAGACCTGCATCGAAGTTTGCCCCTACGGCGCCATTACCTTCGATGAAGACCGGCGGATATCAGTGGTCAACGAGGTCTTATGCCACGGCTGCGGCAACTGCGCCGCCGCCTGTCCTTCGGGGGCGGCCAGACTGAAGCACTTTACCTTCCCACAGATTTACCAAGAGCTTAAAGAGGTATTACGATAGGCCAAATGACCAGAGTGTACGATAAGAGGTGTCGATATGGCTCCCGATGACAAAGGTGCGCTTTTTCCCGCCGAAGGCGGGGTAAGAGAAAGGGTTATAGCTTTCCTGCAAAAGGCAATCAGCCAGGGTTGTTTTGACGCTGTCCTCATGCCAGCCAAAGCGCCGGGGACTGATTCATTCGCTTATTCACTGATTGGAGACGGGCAGCTCCTGAAAAATGCCTATCCCCTGCCCCCGGTTATGTCAGTGCAGGGGGCCAAAGCCATTTCCAGTCTCACCCGGTCTGGCAAGGGGAAGAAGAAGATAGCCGCCCTGATACGGCCCTGCGAACTAAGGGCGACGGTTGAGCTATTCAAACTGGGGCAGGTGGACTTAGAGAATATCTGGCTCATCAGTATCGATTGTCCCGGGGCGCTGCCGCTGGCCGAATGGGCCAAGGACCCAAAGAAAGCCGAAGACGCCTTTGCCGAAATTCTTAAAGGGGGGCCTAGCGAGAGCATACGGCCAATCTGCCAGATATGCGATAAATTCTCCACCACCGGGGCGGAAGATTTACACATAGGGGTACCGGGGAAAGAGGCTAGCGGTATTTTACTCATCCCCAACAGCCCCAAGGGTGAGGCCATCCTGGACTGCCTCGGCATTGCCGCAGGAGAGGACATATCCGGGTGGAAGGACCAGGTGGATAAACTGACCGGGGCCAGAGTAGAAAAGAAAAGGCAGGCCCAGAAGGAGCTGGAAGCCAAGAGTAAAGGCCTGGATAAACTGCTTGATACCTTCAGCAAGTGCATAAACTGCCATAACTGCATGAGGGTCTGCCCGATATGCTACTGCCGGCAGTGTTTCTTCGAGTCGGACAACATGCAATTCTCATTTGAAGACTACCTCAAGAGGGCGGAGGCAGCCGGCGGGCTGAGACTGCCGCCCGACACCCTGCTCTTCCATATCGGGCGCATGTTACACATGTCTCTCTCCTGTGTATCCTGCGGAGCCTGTGAAGACGCCTGCCCCACCGCCATTCCGGTGGCGCAGGTCTTTAGCTTGGTGGGGAACAGAAACCAGGAAGCCTTTGACTATATCCCCGGCCGGAGCCGGGATGAACCTCCCCCCCTGAGGGTCTATCAGGAGGAGGAGTTCGAAGAGGTGGAGCAGTCCCACGCCGCGGTCCCCGCCAAACAGGAGGCGCGAGATGGCTAAGGTACTGAAACTGAATAAAGGCGCCGAGCAATGTCTGCTGGAACTGCTCAGATTCCTTTTAGAAAGAGGCAAGGTCAAGGGGGTTTTTACCTTCAGCAAGGTAGGCGAAAGCGGCGGAGTAGCCTATTCGCTCATTACCGACCCGGCCGCACTCGAAGCGGCCTTGCCCCTTTTCCCGTTGATGCCGGTAGACGCGGCCAAGGTGCTTTCCCGCCTGACACTGGTAGAACCGGCCGCCGAGCCTATCGCCGCCGTGGTCAGACCCTGCGAACTGAGGGCGCTGACGGAACTTATCAAACGAAGCCAGGGAAGCCTGGACAATCTCCTGCTGATAAGCTCAACCTGCGGCGGAGTCTACCCGCTGGAAACAGGTGTCAACGGGAATATCGGCGAGAAGCTCCCCGGATACTGGGAGGCAGTTAAAAAGGGCGAGATTGCTGCCGACATAAGACCCGCCTGCGCCGCCTGCGAGCACTTCGTGCCTTATAACGCCGATATAACCCTGGCTCTGATTGGCAACAAGGACTTGGATAAACAGTGCCTGATACAGCTGAACACCGATAAAGCAGAGCAGTTTACCGATGGCCTGGCCGGAGAGCTCAGCCAGGGAGAAGCTAAATCGGAGGTAGTTGACAGTCTCAGAGCTAAAAGGCAAGCCAGAAAACAAGAGCTACTTGATGAGTTCGGGGTGGAAGACTCCGACATACAGAAGGTCTTTGAGAAATGCATCGTTTGCCGTAACTGCAATAAAGTCTGCCCGGTTTGTTACTGCAAGGTATGCTTCTTCGATTCAGGCGGCGATGAGCACGACCAGCGTTACTACGAAACAGAGATGGGGAAGAAGGGGTACGCGCCCGTCCTGCCCGCCCCGACATTCTACCAGCTGGTAAGATTATTCCACGTGAGCATATCCTGCATAGGCTGTGGCCTATGTGGCGACGTGTGCCCGGTTAATATCCCGCTCTGGGCTGTCGCCCTGAAAACAGGCGGGGCGGTCCAGAACGCCTTTGATTACCTGCCGGGGAGAGACCTGGACGAGGGACTACCGGTTACCACCTTCAAGCCGGAAGAGTTTGCCGCCACTGTAGATTAACGATAGCCCGTTCCACGCACGGTTTAACCGGTATAATAAAGACGTATGATGCGCCGTATCATGCATATTCTTTAGCAAGCCCCCCAAGTGTCCCTTTCTTGCTGACGACACACAGCTTGCAATCTGATAGAATGTGATTAATAATGAGAAGGTTTAAGCTCAGGTACATTTAATTACCCCTGTTTATAAGAAAAGAGTACGCAGTGGACCAATATCGGTATCTGTTTACGCCGCTCAAGATCGGGCCAATGACGGTGCCCAACAGAATAGTTATGAATGCCCACGCCCATAGATTTCACTCGTCTATAAGTGCGCCAAATGAGCGGGCGATGCGTTACTACGTGACCAGAGCCAAGGGCGGGGTGGGATTAATCATAATGCCTTACGCCGGAGTCGCGCCGTACACTACAGTACACCGCCTGGTAGCAACGCAGGACGATAATGCCATCCCTGCCTTCGCCTCCATGGTAAAAGCCATCCAAGAATATGATGTCAGGGTGGTCATACAGCTACACCATTCGGGTAAATACGCCAGCCCTCGAGCCTACGGAGGGGCGGCGTTGGCTCCATCTCCGATAATGGAGGGCATCCTGCCGGCCAGTTTCCTGGGCGCACATGAAATGCCCCATGAAATGGACATCGATGAAATAAAAGGGATAGTACAAGCCTACGGTAGCGCTGCTTCCAGGATGCGAGAGGCCGGATACGACGGCGTTGAAATCTCAGCCGTCATCAGCTTCCTCCTTGGCTCATTTATGTCTCCGGCAACTAATAAGCGCTCTGATGAATATGGCGGCAGCCTGGAGAATCGGCTCAGACTCCCTCTCGAGGTAATCGATGCCGTTAGAGCCGCTGTAGGGTCTGATTTTGTAGTCGGTATGAGGATGGACGGTGACGAGTATATCGAGGACGGGCTGACCCTGGATGATACCAAGGTGATTGCCCAAAAATTAGAAGCCACGGGCAAGCTGGACTATCTGAACATCGCTGCCGGGGCATACCCCACACCCCATGTTCCTCCCATGTATTTCCCTCTGGGGCCATTTGCCTACCTGGCCGCTGGTATTAAGGAAGTGGTGAGCCTGCCGGTATTCTGTGGAGGCAGGATCAACGATCCGATACAGGCGGAGACTATCCTCGCCAATAACCAGGCGGATATGATTGGCATGACCAGAGCTCTCATCGCTGACCCCGAGCTACCAAATAAGGCACGAGAAGGGCAGCTAGATGAGATTCGCAAATGCATTGCCTGCAACGATGCCTGTTGGCCCCCGCTATTTGAGGCCACGGTACCTCTTACCTGCGCCATCAATCCGGAGGCGGGGAGGGAGGCTGAACTTGCCCTAAAGCCAGCGATCGAGAAAAAGAGAGCAATGGTTATCGGCAGCGGGGCAGCCGGCCTGGAGGTAGCCAGGGTTGCCGCCTTGAGGGGACATGAGGTTGCTCTCTACGAGAAAGAGAAGCAGCTGGGCGGACAGCTGAATATAGTAGCCAAAGCCCCGGGGAGGGCAGATTTCGCCGAAGTTGTCAGATACTATACATTCCAGATGAAGTTACTCAACGTTGAGGTTCATTTAGGAACCGAGGTAACTGCCGACATGGTTAAGCTCAAGAACCCTGATGTTGTGGTCGTCGCCACCGGCTCGCTACCGGCCAAGCCGAAATTACCGGGGTCAGATAAGGTCAACGTGGTAGAGATTCGTGAGGTTATCGAGGAAAGAGTCAAGGTGGGGAACAATGTAGTGGTGGTAGATGAGGAGTATCACATGCAGCCATTAGAGGTCGCCGATTTCTTGGCCGACCGGGGGGCCAAGGTTGAACTATTGACCAAGACCCTTTTTGCTGGCAGCCAGGTGGATGAAAGCACTCTGGTAGCCATTTATGATAGATTACTAGGTAAAGGGGTTATCATAACACCACTGACCAAGGTAAAGGAGATAAAAGGGGATACAGTAGTCGTGTTCAATGTATTTTCCAAAGCTGAAAGAGAGCGCAAAGGGGTAGATACGGTGGTTATCGCTTCAGGTGGCGAGGCTAACGATACCCTGTATCGCTCCCTCAAGGGGCAGGTGAAGGAGCTTCATGCCGTAGGTCAGTGTCTCTCACCGCGCAAGCTCCGTGACTCAATCGGGGATGGTGCCCGTGTCGGAAGACAACTATAAAGGGGTCTGGGTCCTGGCCGAACAGAGGCTGGGCGAGCTACAAGAGGTTTCGCTGGAGTTAGTCTGCTGGGGGCGAAAGCTGGCTGACAGGCTCGATGAGGAACTTAGCGCCCTGCTTTTTGGGGATAACGCCGCCGGATTGGCATCTGAGCTTTCACGTTATGGAGCCGATAAGGTCTATTTTATCAATGACCGGCCGCTAACGGGCTATCCCCCTGAAGCATACACTGAGGCACTTTCGACCCTGGCCACTGAACAAACCCCCGCAGTGATATTGTTCGGCGCCACCGTGTTCGGCAGAGACCTCGCCTCCAGGCTGGCAGCTCGACTAAAGACCGGACTGGCTTCAGATTGCACCGCTTTAGAGGTAAGCGATGATGGCCTGCTATCGGCGCTAAGGCCTGTTTACGGTGGCCAGTTAGATGCTACCGTTATCAGCCCTGTATCCAGACCCCAAATTGCCACTATGCGACCTGGCATCATTGATGCCAAACCTGCCAAGAGCGATGGCAAGGTAGAGATTATCACGGTTGAGCCTCAACCGGCGACAACACGCAGCCGGACAACGGGCTTTATAAAAGCTGACCCGAGAACTCTTCGCCTTGATGAGGCTGAGGTTATTATAGCCGGCGGCGGCGGAATAGACAGCCAGGAGAGCTTTCAGCTGCTAAAGGATTTGGCCGAGCTTTTGGGCGGATGTGTCGGGGCATCACGTGTGCCGGTGGATAAAGGGTGGGTTCCCTTAGAGAAGCAGATCGGGCAAACGGGCCTTACCGCCGCTCCCAAGTTATACCTTGCCTTTGGCATCTCGGGCTCAATTTACCACACTATGGGCATGAAAGACTCTAAAGTTATTGTGGTTATTAATAACGATCGAAATGCGCCCTTCTTCAAGCTGGCCGATATGGGCATTGTGAGCGATTACCAAGAGATGCTGGCGGCTCTAACCCAACGCTTACGAGAGATATCGGTGGAGCAATAGAATGACAGAGAAGTTTGATGCAGTGGTGGTCGGTGCTGGGCCAGCCGGTGCCACCGCCGCCTTGGTATTGGCACAAGCGGGGTTAAAAGTCGCCCTCGTTGAGCGGGGCGAGACTCCCGGGGCAAAGAACATGTCTGGCGGCGCGTTATATTATAGCGAGGTGTTGCATAAACTCGTCCCCGACTTTTGGCACGAAGCCCCGGTGGAGAGATATATAACGAGGCACACCACCACCTTCCTCACCCCGACCGCTTCCCTATCACTCGACTTTAAGGATACTGACTTTGGCCATCCCCCCTATAATGGATTCACCCTGCTGAGAGCCAAATTTGACCGTTGGTATGCGCAAAAAGCACAACAGGCTGGAGCCCTGCTTATACCGGAGACGGTGGTTGATGACCTTCTTTGGGCTGATGGTAAGGTGGTTGGCATCAAGACGAGAAGGGATGAAGGTGAGTTGTACGCTGACGTGGTTATTGTTGCCGATGGGGCCAACTCCCTCCTCGCCGAGAAGGCAAGGCTGAGGGACAAAACGTCGCCGGCTGATTTCGCCGTCGCCGCCAAGGAACTACTGGCCTTACCCCGCAGAACCATCGAGGAAAGGTTCAATCTCTCCCCTGATGAAGGGGTTGCCAGTGAATTTGTGGGCTCGTGCACTGAGGGCATCCAGGGAGGAGCATTCTTGTATACCAATAAGGCCAGCATCTCCATCGGGATAGTGGCCAATTTGAATCGCCTCCGGGAAAGCAAACTATCTATCGCCGAGCTATTAGACAGCTTTAAGGAGCACCCTGTGCTCAAGGAACTACTAAAGGGCGCTACTATTAAGGAGTATTCCGGTCATCTGATCCCCGAGGGTGGGCTGAAAGCCATGCCCAGACTTTACGGCGATGGCATCATTTTGGTAGGCGACGCTGCCGGTTTAGTATACTCCACCGGGTTAGTGCTGGAGGGGATGAACTTTGCCATCGCCTCCGGTTTTGCCGCCGCTGAGGCGGCGAAGAAGGCGAGGCAAGCCGGAGATTTCTCCAAGAAGAGCTTGGCTTACTATGAGACCCTGCTCAACGGCAGCTTCGTCCTTCAAGATCTCAAAAACTTCAGACGCACTCCAGGTCTTCTGGCAAAATCCCGGCTTTATGAATTGTATCCTGCCCTGGCCTGTGGAACAGCCCACAGGCTTTTTCGTGTCGACGGTCAACCACGGAAAAGATGGCTGGCTTTAGTCAAAGATGAAATGAGAGGCAGGATTTCGCTATTGCAGGCGGTCAAAGATATTATAAAGGCCTGGCGGGCACTGCTATGATAATAGAGGATAAGCTGAGACAGACCAGATTCAGCGTGGATGAAGTCCCCCATATCAGGGTCAATTCCGAGGTCTGCCAGGATTGCGCTGACAAGCCATGCCTGTATGTCTGTCCAGTTCAGAACTATACCTTGAAAGATGGCGAGGTTACTTTTATCTGGCATAGCTGTGTAGAATGCGGCGCCTGTCGTATAGCTTGCCTTAAAGGCGCTATCGACTGGAGCTATCCCAGGGGCGGTTTTGGCGTCTGCCTGCGCTATGGTTAACAATTTTTGAGGGTTGGTCATGAACATAGTGGTCTGTGTAAAGCAAGTAGCTGATATAAATATTCCCATCGAGCTAGATCCAGAGACAAATTCTATCGTCAACGAAGAGCTGGCCTACATAGTTAACCCCTACGATATGCTGGCTGTAGAAGAGGCGGTGCGCATCAAGGAAAAGACCAATGGTCAGGTGATTCTTACCAGCCTGGGGGAGTCCTCAGCTGAGATGACCCTACGCAAGTGCCTCGCCTTTGGCGCTGATAGAGCAATTCTCCTTTGTGATCCTGCTTTTGCTGACTCTGATGGCTATGCTACCGCAACGGTGCTGGCGAAAGCGATCGCTCTTTTTCAATATGATCTCGTCCTTTGTGGTGTCCGAGCTATTGATACCAATGCCGGTCAGGTTGGCAGCGCCATTGCCGCCATGCTGGGCATAGCGCTGGTCACCGGGGTCACTAAAATTGAAGTTTTGGCCGACCAAAAGAAGGTAGTAGTACAAAGAAAGCTTGAAGGAGGCAATAGAGAGGTATTGGAAACCCCACTTCCAGCTTTACTTACTGTTGAAGCCGGGCTTAATAAGCCGACATATCCAGGCTTGCCCTCTATGATAGCGGCACAAAGGGGGAAGATCGAGCGATACAATATAAAGGGTCTTGGTTTATCTTTGAACGAGGTTGGCTCCAGGGGAGCCAGAACTCACACCGTCCGATTGTCACCATCTAAGCCAAGGCCAAGAAAGATTTTCACCCCCGATAGCAGCCTCTCGGCAGCAGAAAGGATGCGGCTGATTATGTCTGGAGGTATTGCCGAAAGGAAGGGTGACTTGCTTGAAGGCGAGCCGGTAGAACTTGCCTCAAGATTGATTCAATTTCTCAGACAAGAGAAATTGCTACCTCAATAGATGGCTCTTGATTTACATGGCGCTTAAGGAGTATTGTCAACTGTGGCCAAATGAGCAGAGGAGAAGGGGGAAGCAATGGTCATAATGGTTTATACTTATGAAGTTCCGACGGAGAAGCACAGCCAATACCTTAAGGTTACCGCTGAGAAAATCAAGCCATTCTGGGAATCCCGCGGCTGCAAATCTTATGATGTGTGGCAGGCAGCCGAAAGCAGGACGAGCTTCATAAAAACAATGTTCTTCGAAGACATGGATTCAATGCAGAAGACCAAGGCGCTTTCCAAGGGCGAGGGCAAACCGTTTGTAGACCTCTTCTATAGCTTTGCTAACGACATTTCGCGCCAAGCTTATATCCAGAAGACCTAAAGCAGGGCATAAGTGGGAGTGCCGGAAGAAGGGTAGGAAGGAGGAAATTTGGCAGAGCCAGAGTTTAGACATCTATTTTCCCCAATTAAGATAGGGACTATGACGGTGCGTAATAGAATAGTCTTCCCTGCTCATTGGACGTGGCTTTTTTCTCCACATGAAGCACCTAACGAGAAGATGATGCATTACTTTGCCGCTAGAGCCAAGGGTGGGGCTGGGCTGATCGTAACGACACCGAACATGGTGTGGCCGCCAAGTACGAGCGGTGGTCATGTTGCCACTCGTGATGATGAGGCGATGCCCGCTTTTGAGATGATCAGCCAGGCTATCCATGAGCATGGAGCGAAAGCGGTGGCGCAGCTAGTACACTTAGGCCCGGACATCGGTGTCCTGGAGAGTGGAGGAGCCGGGCTGGCCGCGTCTGCCGTAGGTGGGATATCAGGGCTGCTACCAAGCATATTAGGCAGTGATATACCTCATGAGATGGACAACGACGACATCAAGCAGATTGTGGCCTCTTATGCCGATACGGCCTACAGGATGCGGGAGACAGGATATGACGGCGTCGAAATCTCTTCCGCTGTGGGCGCCGGCATGTTGCTTATCTCATTCCTGTCTCCTCTTACCAATAGGCGTACTGATGAGTATGGTGGCAGCTTAGAGAATCGCTTTAGATTGCATACGGAAATCATCGATGCTGTCAGGAAAGCGGTAGGTTCTGATTTCGTGGTAGGCATGAGGCTGGTTGGAGACATGCTGGTTGACGGCGGCACCACCCTGGATGATACTAAAGTGCTGGCGGCTAAACTGGAAGCCAGCGGTAAGGTGGACTACTTGAGTATTTGTGCTGGTCGGGCGGGGCATATCCCGGCCATGCACTTCCCTTTGGGATGCTTCGTTCATCTGGCCGCTGGGGTCAAGGAAGTGGTAAACCTGCCGGTGATATGCCATGGTAGGATCAACGACCCGGCTCAGGCAGAGCAGACACTAAGTGATAATCAGGCAGACTTGGTGGGGATGGCCAGAGCCCTTATTTGCGATCCGGAATGGCCAAACAAGGCGCGGGAAGGAAGGCTAGATGAGATTCGTAAGTGCATCGCCTGCAACCAGGGTTGCTACGGAAACTTCCAAAAGAGGCTGCCGATAAGCTGCACTCTCAATCCAGCGGCGGGTAGAGAAAAGGAACTGGCAACAATAGTCCCCGCCGCGACTAAGAAGAAGGTGATGGTGATTGGAGGGGGAGCCGCCGGTCTAGAGACAGCCAGGGTTGCTGCCCTGCGAGGTCATAAGGTTACCCTCTATGAGAAGGAAAAGGAGTTGGGGGGGCAGTTAAACATAGCCGCCAAGATACCAAAGAGGGAGGACTTCGCCGAGGTTCCCAGGTATTATGCCTACCAGATGAATCATCTCGACGTTGAGGTTTTTCTGGAAACAACAGTGACTGTGGAAATGGTAAAGGAGAAGAAACCTGACGCTATGGTAATAGCCACGGGCTCAGTACCCAGTCGCCCCCCAGTACCGGGAGGTGACAGAGCCAATGTGGTGTGGGTACGCGACGTACTCCGGGGAGAGGTAGCGGTGGGTGAAAAGGTGGTGGTGATTGCTGCCGAGCACCATGAGCAGGCATTAGGTGTGGCCAACTTCCTGGCCAATAAGGGGAAAAGGGTAGAACTAATCACTCATTGTCTCTACTCTGGCATTGAGTTAGACAGCGGAACCATGGGATTCATGTACGGCCAGTTGCTGAACAAAGGCGGGGCCATAACCCCCCTAACCCGGGTAAAGGAGATAGAAGAGCATGCCGTGGTTACTTTAAACGTGTTGACGGGTGTTGAAAGACGGATAGAGGGGGTTGATAGCGTAGTTTTTGCTGCAATTGGAAAGGCAGATGACACTTTATACCGTGCCCTGAAGGGTGAGGTAAAGGAAATTTATGCCGTGGGCCAGTGTCTCTCGCCACGACTTCTCCCAGACTCAATCTGGGATGGAACCCGTGTGGGGCGATGGCTATAAGCCGACTTATATGCATTGAGTAATCTGAAAGGAGAAATCATGGTTAAGCTCAAGAAAACCAAAGAAGAGATTGTTAACAAGGCTAGGGAGCTGGGGGTGGAGTATGAGAGGAACTACCAAGGCTGTGCCCAGTGCAGCTTTGGTGCCGTAGTTGATGCTCTAAGGTGGGGTGGCCTGGAACTCATACCCGAGGACGTAGAAGAACAACTCCTCGCCGGACTGACCGTGCTCTCCGGTGGCGTGGGTATGACGGGGAACGGTACCTGCGGGGCAGTAACCGGTAGCGGTCTAGCCATAGGCCTGGCCCTGGGAATTACCCCCAAGAAGCAACTGGAAAACAGAAGCCTCAGGCGAAAAGGCTATACCGCCGTGCAACAGGGTGTGGTGAACAAATTCGTTGATAGATACAATTCCATACTGTGCAAGGATGTACAGAGAAAAACTTTCGGTAAAGCCTGGGATTTAACTCGGCCGGAGTTAAGCGAGGAATTCGTGAGAACCTCAGGAGTTTTTGATATCAGCCAGAGAACACCGGATAGGGCGGTGTGTCTTACCCCCGATTGTACTATTGCCCTGGCTGCAATGTGGGCTAGCCAATATATTCTGGAGGAACTGGAAAAGGGAACCCTGATGGGCCAGTTTAGAATCTTGTAAATCGATGAGAAAGCCAGTACCACCTGCGGTTGAGATAGCAGAGGTAATCTATCAAAAAGGGAGGCTAAAATGTACCAACGAGAAGTCTTGGGCCTGGCCGAGGCTCGAGCTGCGGTTGAAGCGGCCCTGGCCGAGACCAGCAAGGAACCACATCGCCCCCAGGTTATTGCCGTCGTCGATGACCGGGGTGACCTTATCTACTTTGCCCGAATGGACGGGGCGCTGCCCATGTTTACCAACATGGCGATAAACAAAGCCTACACCGCCGCCCGTATGCAGCGGGATACTGCCTCCTTCGGCGATTGGCTTAAGGAAAAGGGCAGAGACCTGGCAATGTGGACAGATAGCAGGCTCACCACGACCAGGGGAGGGCTGTGTATTATCAAGTCCGGTGAAGGCTACCTCCCCCTTGGTCCAAAACAAGGTAAGGTGCTCGGCGGTATTGGTGTCAGTGGCCGCTCCGGGGAAGAAGACGAGCAGATTGCCCTTGCCGGGCTAAAAGCAATAAAGTTTGCCTAGACTATACCTGGCCCTAGAATCTCTTGTTTACCTTACCGGCTATTGGCTATTTATCCAGTATGAAAACCGCTCCGTTGGTGGCATCCACCCTGATGCGCTGTCCGGTCTTTATTGTCCGGGTAGCGGTTTGGGTGTTCAAAACGGTAGGGACATTATGCTCGCGGGCAATGATAGCTGCATGGCAGAGTGTTCCTCCACTATCAGTCACAATAGCACTGACTATTCCAAACACCGGTGACCAAGCCGGATTGGTGTTGGCACAGACCAGAATCTCCCCTGGCTCTACGTTCCTCAGGTCTTCATACTTGATGGCGACCCGGGCTATCCCTTCTGCCTCACCGGCACAGCCCGTCAGACCCCACAGGTCGGCATTCATACCGGGCTTTGGCCGAGGCTGTTCACCGACGATAACCTTGATGGCTATGGCATCCTTTGACGCCAGCAGGTCCTTCTCTACCGCCTCTTCAAAGCTGTCCCGGTTGGTGATGATGGGAGCCTTCTGTTCTGTCAACCACCCCTCCCAGTCAGCCCGCCGCCGCCTAGTAAACCAGCGCATGTCATAGGATTCAGGAACCAGTATCACGCGGTCAATTTCGTCCGGGCTCAGGAAGAAGATATCCTCGGGCAAGTCTATTGTCCCCTTATCGGCCATCCTTCTCCCCATGGCCAGATAGCCGCGGCGCATTAAGGCCTGCACCATCAGCTCGCAATATAGGTCATGCTCTTCGCTGAAGGCACTTATTTTACCCGATAAATCTATCAGGCCTCTATATAATTCTCTCTCCACAGGTGGCACCCTATTGAGGAAAGCGGCTATTGCCTCTTCCCTCTGCTTGGCCAGTTCATTTTGGGTAGCCTCAAGCGCATAGCCGGCCCCATGGATAATGTAATTCCTGACCACTCCTATGGGCGTGGCCGGGTCCTCCAGCCAGTAGGGCTCGGTGAAGTCGTTGGCACGCCTCATCCGCCAGCCTCCGACCTCATCAGTATTCATATAGTCCATAAATTTCTCCAGCCATTCCTTGCCCCTGGCTTCCCGCTGCAGCTTGACCAGCAGGGCTTCCGGCTCATTATCCCTAAAGGTATCCCCCAGTTTCATCTTTAGGGCCAGCTGACCAAACTGCCACATGTCCTTGTCCATCTGATAGACCTTGTTGGGGAAGCCGCGCAGCATGTTCTGGAAGGCCGGGTCCTGGTCACTTAGGCCGAATTTCTCCTGGCATAACTCAGCAAACATCAGATAGGCAGCGTGGGAAGAAAAAAGCCCCTCGTGGTGTATTTCCCACATCCGCGCGTAGGTTTCTATCAGGTCGTGGTGGTGATGGAATAATTCAAGAGTGGTGGCGTGTTCGACGTCAAGCTCCTTGAGCTTTTGATACATGCCGAGTAGCTTCTTCTTACCATCCGACCAAAAGCCGTCAAAGTTTTCCAGATACGGGCGTATGGCGACGCGGAACTTCTTCTCCCGCTCGGCTATTTCTGCCTTGTCCCGTACTATGTGGAAAGCATTATAGGAGCCGCCGTTCTTGTAACGCATCTCCCAGCCCTTGCAGGTAGGAATGCTCAGCATTACATCACAAACCGCCTTGGTACCGTGGGGACAGTGATTGACCCAGAACCAGCCGAAAAGGTGTGTCCAGGGTGGCACACTATGCGTGCCATCCAAGAACCAGGAATGAAAATCGCGCAGGTCAACCTCCGGGATGAACTCAAACCCCGGCACGCCATCCCACACCGTCACTCTTTTTTCTCCCATTTTATCTCCTTTTTTAACAATCTAACCACAAATCAGTTTTTATTATACCATACCACGGTATCCTTAACTTAAGGAGGTTGTTTGACCCTGAAAGAGCCAACCTTCAGTAAAGATAGAAGCTGAGCTACGTTGATATCCCACGCACGGTTTAACTGGTATAATAAAGGCGTATGACGCGCCGTATCATGCATATCGACCTCGACGCTTTCTTTGTCTCCGTGGAGCAGGTGGCCAACCCCAAGCTCAAGGGTAAGCCGGTGGTGGTCGGGGGCAGGCCCCAGGGGCGGGGGGTGGTGGCCGCCGCCTCCTACGAAGCGCGGGCTTTCGGCTTGCACTCCGGTATGCCCCTGGTCACCGCCAGCCGGCTCTGCCCCCAGGCCATCTTCATCCAGGGCAGTTTCCCCAGCTACCGCGACGCCTCGCAGAAGTTCATGGCTATCCTGTCCGATTTCTCCCCCTTCCTTGAGCCCATGGGGCTGGACGAGGTCTACCTCGACGCCACCGGCTTTGAATCCATCCACGGCTCGGTTAAGCAGATGGCGGTCAAGATAAAGCAGCGGGTTAAAGAAGAGCTGGGGCTGACCGCCTCGATAGGCATCGCCGGCGGCAAGGTGGTGGCCAAGGTCGCCTCCGAGATGAGTAAGCCCGACGGGCTACTGGAGGTGGCCGAGGGCAAAGAAGGCTCTTTCCTAGCGCCGCTACCCATCGCCAGACTGCCGGGGATAGGCCAGAAGACGGAACGGAAATTAAAGCGCCTGGGCATCACTAACCTAGGCAAACTATCTGTTATGCCTCTAAGCACGCTGAAAAGCCATTTTGGCGCGTCTGGTGAGATGCTACAACGCTTCGCCAGCGGCATTGATGACCGGGAGGTGGAACCACCGGCCGCTGCCAAGTCCATCAGCCGGGAGACCACCTTCGGAAGGGATAGCCGCGACCGCTCCCTGCTCAAAGCCACCCTCCGTTACCTGGGGGAGCGGGTGGGCGCCGATTTGCGCCGGAAGGGCAAGCGGGCCAGGTGTGTCACCTTAAAGCTGAGATACGCCGACTTCACCACCATCACCTGCCGCCAGACTTTGAGCCAGACCACCGACAGCGACCAGACCATCTTTGACACCGGGCTAAAGCTGTTGAACCGGGAGCTGGCCGGGGAAAAACAACTGGTGCGCCTCATCGGCACCGGCGTGGCCGAGCTGGTGGCGGCGGGGGGGCAGCTGGCTATGCTGGACATCTCCGCTCAGAGGCAGGAGCAGTTGAATAAAGCCATCGACCGCATCCGCAAAAAATACGGCTTTACCGCCATCCAGACGGGGCGGACATTAAAGTTAAAGGATATCTTTCCCGGGGGTGGGGAGGGCTACACCCTGCAGACGCCGAGCTTATCGAGGTAGGGGACTAGTCCACATCCAGCAGCCGCTTCTCCCCCTTTATCTTCTGCAGGTCGGTTATGTCCTGGGAGACTTGGAACACACTTAATATATAACATCTGGCTCAATTTAAGTCTAGCATTATGACCAGACCTGTTGTAGTATAATATGGCAAGTTGTCCTCAAGGAAGGTGGTCGCCATGTGGGAATGGTTTACGGCTAACGGGGTCTGGATACTGCTGGCGGTGGTGGTGGGATTCGTCCTGTTCTTCGTTTTCCGCCATTGGGTTTTCCAGTGGGTGCAAAAGCTATTCCCCGAGCAGTGGCAGGAGCAAATGGAAGGCACCCGGAGAGCCTTAACCTGGGTAATTATCGGCATCGGCGGGGTGATACTGGCCCTGGCCGT
>JAUWGI010000054.1 GCA_030606505.1 Deltaproteobacteria bacterium | reverse complement strand
TTACCTCGATTTCCGCCGGGTGAAGGGTGGCTTCCTCGTCCAGAGCTCGGATTCCGTGCCGGAGACCAGCGTTAACATGAAAAAGGTGACCAAACGCCAGCCCACGCCCGAAGAAATCAAAGACCTGCTCTTTGCCTGGAGAGCGGTCAAGCACATAAAGTCCAACGCCATTGTGCTGACTAAGGATAAGACTCTTCTGGGGATGGGTGCCGGACAGCCCAGCCGCATTATCAGTGCCCCGATAGCTATTGAGAAGGCCGGGGATAAGGTCGCCGGCAGCGGTCTGGCTTCAGACGCCATGTTCCCCTTCCCCGATGTGGTCGAGGTAGCCGCTAAAGCCGGGGCAACGGCCATTATCCAGCCCGGCGGCTCGATAAGGGACGAAGACTCAATCAAGGCGGCTGACAAGCACAATATAGCCATGGTCTTTACCGGCGAAAGGCACTTCAGGCATTAAACTGGGGGTTTAAGGTGCTAATAATCTCTAAACAACAGGTGGAAAAACTGATAGACAAGCTGAATGAGCCGGCGAGGTTTGATGAGTCTCGCGATGAACTGGAGAAGATGTTGGAGATAAAATCAGCCCTGCTGTGGAGAGCCGCCGACGGCATTCAGCCCTGCTGTGGTACTTTTTGCGAAATCAGGACCTGCCTGGACTCGGAGGTTCAGGTTCTGCAAGAGGCGCTTGATGCCTTAGACAAAAATGACATTCCCAAGGCATCGTCCCTGCTCAGGGACTATATAAAATATCTAGAGCTACTGGAGCAGTAATTGGGCTAGGAGGTGAGGAGGCGATGGCTAATGCAGTTTTGGTGATAGACATGGTCAGGGGTTTTATGGAGGAGGGCTATCCCTTGTATTGTGGGGAGAGAGCCCGGCGTATAATCCCCAGTGTTCAGCGTCTGCTGGAGGGGGAGATTAGCCGGGGCTCCAAGGTATTCTTCGTCTGTGACCATCATGCCCCCGATGACGACGAGTTCAGCGTATTTCCCCCCCACTGTATTGAGGGCACTGCCGAAACCGAGGTTATCCCCGAACTGGCCAAGTATAAGGGTGAGGTAATACCCAAGAAGCGTTTCAGCGCCTTTTTTGATACCTCCGTTGAGGAGAAGCTTAAGAAACTCAAGCCGGGGAAGCTGATTGTCTGCGGAGTGTGCACCGATATCTGCATTTGCCATACCGTTTCCGATGCCCGGAGCCGCGATTACAAGGTGGAGGTGCCGGTTGACTGTGTTGCCTCCTTTGACGAGGCGGCGCACCACTTCGCCCTGGGGCACATGGAAGGGGTGTTGGGGGCTAAGTTGACCAATCTGGTGGTCAGCCGGGCTAAGCCGGCTAAATTTGAACCCTCCGAGGCGGTCCTCTCCGGCGAGACGGCTGACATTTATTTCGCCCGCACTGTGGAGATATTACGCCTTGAGGGGCTCAACCCGGTGGCGACTATGGAGTTCTTCGCCAGCCGGGCCGGGGTGCTCTGCGGTATGAGTGAGGTTAAAGCCCTACTCTCTCGGGTTTTGCCCAAAGGTAAATGTGAAGTGTGGGCTCTGGCTGATGGCGATAATATCAAGCAGAAGGAGGTGGTGTTGCGTGTCACCGCCCCCTATCAGAGCTACGGCCTCTATGAGACGGCTATAGACGGTATTCTGGCCCACTGCAGTGGCTGGGCAACGGCCGCCCGCGAGTGCGTGGAAGCTGCCCAGGGGATACCCGTGGTCAGCTTTGGCGCCCGCCATGTTTATCCTTCGATAGTGGGCATAATGGATTATTCAGCTATCGTTGGCGGCTGCGCTGGCTGCTCCAGCGTGGCCGGAGCCAAGCTGGCCGGTATCGAGCCGGCCGGGACTATACCCCACGCCCTGATTTTAGTCATAGGGGATACGGTTAAGGCCACCCTTGTCTTTGATAAGCATATGCCGGCCAGTGTCCCCCGCGTTTCCCTGGTTGATACCTTCAAGGATGAGGCCGAGGAGTCAGTGCTGGTGGCTAAAGCCTTGGGCGAGAAGCTGGATAGCGTGCGTCTTGATACCCCTGCGGAGCGGGGTCGGGTTACCCCGGCTCTGGTCAGGGAGGTCAGGTCCCGGCTGGACCTGGCCGGCTTTAAGAAGGTCAAGATTTTCGTCAGCGGTGGCATAAGCGTGGATAGAATTAGGCAATTCATTGAGGCGGGGGCACCAGTCGACGGTTTTGGCGTCGGCAGCTATATCACCGGGGCTAAGCCCCTGGATATTACCGCCGACCTGCACGAGATAGACGGCAAGCCGATAGCCAAGCGGGGCAGAATTCCGGGCATTACCCCCAACCCCAGGCTCAAGCGGATACTTTGAGCTGATTATTAAAGGAGGGATCTATGCTGGACTTAGCGGTCAACTTCTTCCTCTCCGGGTTTGTCTACCCCGGTATTCTGTGGAACCAGGTGCTTTTGAGCATTGGTCTGGGTCTGGCCTTTGGCGCCGTCTGGTTTGCTCCTTACTGGACGCCCATCCTTAAGAAACCTTGGGCCTGGGCGGTTCTCGCCGGCAGTGCCTTTTTGACCTGGGCGGCGGTTGCCTTTATCCAAATTCCCCTACAGCAGATGGCCGGTAACTTTTTAGTCGACCAATTTGGCATGGAGACCTACCAGAGCTTGATTCTGCTTGTGGGTATCCCGGGCATACTCCTCACCGGTCTGGTTCAGGAGGGGGCAAAGCTGGTGCCGGTGGTCGTCTGCTGGTGGCGTAAGGGCAGAAAGATTGACCCCAAGCTCGGACTGGCTATCGGGGCTGTTGCCGGGCTTGGCCTGGGCCTTTTTGAGGCGGTGTGGGCCCATAATAACATTTTTGCCTCGGGCTGGGGCTGGGAGATGGTGCAAAGCGGCGGGCTGGTGGCATTGGCTCCGTTCTGGGAGAGGTTCTTTGCCGTAGCCGCTCATATCGCTTTTTCGGCGATAGCTGGCTGGGGTCTGGCCAAGGGCTGGGGATGGCAGTTCTATCTGATAGCCGCTGTCCTGCACGCCTTCTTGAACTACAGCGTTGTTTTATTGTATGCGGGCTATTTCACCGTGGTCGCCCTGGAAATTCAGACGGCGGTGATAGCGGCGGTGGTAACCGCTGCGGCTCTCTGGCTTCGCTGGGGAGAGCCGTCAGGGCCAGCCGTGTCTGAAACCTAGCCCTGCTTAAATTCCAGTCGCAGGATCTGTTGAGTATTGTCGCTGATCTTCACCCTGTCGTCTATGCGCCAGCCGACCACCCACACGACTTTATCAGGTGAGCAGACTATGGGGACTTGCTGGCGCCAGGCTTGAGGGATTTTGGCGTCTATCATAAACTCCCCTACCTTCTTGGGCAGACTCAAGCCCAGTGGCTGAAACCTGTCCCCCCGCCGCCGGGGTCGCACAATCAGCTTGTCGCTGGTCTTGGCCAGGTCAAGGCAGGCGGTGAAATCACTTTTAATTAACCCTATCCCCTGTATCCCCTTCCCCTTACTAAGGGGAAGGGGAGTTATAATTTCCGAAGGGGCTAACGCCCCTTCAGGCCTCCCTTTTATTGTAGATGGTTTTATGATGGTCGCTTCTACGCGCCAGCCGGAAAGCAGAGTCTGGCCGGGGATATTCAGTCGAACCTCGCCTTCCAGTTTGGGGAAGGGGGATAAGCCGGTCATATCTGTGGTTAGTTGATATTTATCGTATCCGGTGGCGAAGATTAGACCTCCGGGCAGGCTGAGCCTCTTCCCCGCTGGCTTGCCCAGCGCCGCCATCATCTCCTCGATATGTCTCATCTCAATGTCCTTGGCACTGCCCAACAGCCTCTCCGCTGAGGCTCGGAGCAGGTATCGCTGCAGAGTAGGGGGCAATCGGTCAAACCCTTTCTTGTCTAAGATAATGACTTCACCCTGTTGCCGGGCAATTTTGTTCCATAATCGGGCAGTCTCTTTGTCCAGAAAATCAATGTCATCGCCGGCAATACGCCCCGTCCGCAAAAGGGCTTCGGCAATACCGGGGTTATAGCTCTGGAGTAAAGGCAGGAGCTGCTGGCGGATTCGGTTTCTCAGCGGCGATAGGGAAAGGTTAGAAGCGTCCAGCCGGGGGGTAAGCTGGTGCTGGTGGCAGTAGTCTTCCGTTTCCTGGTGGCTTACCTCCAGCAGGGGTCTTATGACCGTCAGGTTGCCGGCTTTTGATGGCCACTCGGTAGATGGCTGCAGTCCCCGCATCCCCCTTGTTCCAGCCCCTCTGATGAGGTGCATCAGGATGGTCTCGATGTGGTCGTCCTGAGTGTGTCCCACTGCCACCCGCTTAGCGCTGATATCTTTGGCCACCTCGGTCAGGAAGCGGTACCTCACCTCGCGGGCAGCTTCTTCCGGCGAAAGGCGCTTCTTCTTTTGATACGCTTTTACATCCCGCCGTTCTATGGTAGCGGTAATACCCAACTTTCGGGCTAAGTCGGAGACATAGTCGGCATCAGCCTCGGAATCAGCATCCCGCAGCTGGTGGTTGAGGTGAGCCAGGTGCAGCTTTACCTTTAGCTTTGCCTGCAGCCCGACCAGGATATGGAGCAGGCATACCGAGTCCGCCCCGCCGGATACCGCCACCACCAGCTTCTCACCGCCTGATACCAGGTGATGCTGCCGGGTAAAATCCAGCACTCGTTGTTCTAGTGTCGGCTGCTGGCTTTCTCCCTTCATGCGTCTTATCCCTTAGCTTGTTTTCAGGATGAGTTTGGTGCGGCGGATAGAGGTGGGGTGGCTAAATTCCAATGCGGCCGCCACCTGCTCCGGTCTACCCGAGCCGCTGCTGTCACAGCGCAGTTTCATACCGATGGTACAGTGACCGCGGTGCCAGTCAACGAGCCACAGGTTATCAATCAAAGCCCTCAGGTCATAGTTGCGGGTGCCGGTATCCCGCTGGTGGTGCCAGGGCAGCTCCTCCAGCGATAGCAGAGAAGCCAGCGCCGCCTTTATCGCCGCCTGGTCTTTGTCCGTTTCCGTTTCGACCTCATATTCGGTGTGGCTTACCTGCGATTGCAGCGAGGGCAGGGTCGGGGCTACCATATTTACCTGCAATATTTGTATGCCGGGCGGTAGCTGTTGGCTTACGGCGGTAGTGAAGGAGTGTGGGGAGACCCATTTGGCGCAGAAGACATCCATGAGCTCGCTCTGGCTGGTTACCCCCACGGCCAGGGGGGTGGCTAACGATATCCGGGGGTGGGGGCTAAATCCTTCGGTATAGGCCAGGGGTATGCCGGCTCGGTGCAGGGCTCTCTGCCACAGGCGCATTATATCCAGATGGGAAATGAATTTTAGCTTTTCTCCTCGGCTGAATCTAATCCGAATTCTCTGCATGCTTTTCCTTGATCAGGCGTATATTCTCGATTTTCATCCCCCGCATCTCGGTGATAACCAGCTTGAAATTCTTGTACTTTAGCTGTTCGCCTTGTTTGGGTATGTGCCCCAAGAGGTCAAGGACAAAGCCGGCTACCGTTTCATAGTCGTCGCCTTCGGGTATGTTCAGCTTCATCTCTTCGTTGGCTTCCTCAACCCTCATCCCGCCGTCAATCTGGAAAGTGTACTCGTTGATGGTCTCGTACTCCTTCTCTATAGTCGCCAGCTCATCACCCACCGGACCGACGATTTCCTCCATCAGTCCGCTGAGGCTGACGATACCGGCAGTGCCGCCGAACTCGTCGATAATCACCGTCATCCGGAAGTTCTTATCTCTCATCTCGGCAAAGAGTTCGCTGACTCGTTTGGTCTCAGGGGCAAAGTAAGCCGGGCGAATCAGGTCATCAATGGTATCCTCGTTATTGAACGCTCCCTTGGCTTGAGCCATGAGTATATCCTTTACCGCCAGGATGCCAGCCACATTGTCCATGTTATCCTCATATACCGGAAAGCGGGATAGCGGGGATTGGGCGTAAAGACTGAGGAAATCGGCCAGTTTGGTGCCCTTTTCTACCCATACCACCTCGGTTCGTGGTACCATGACCTCCCTGACCGGGCGGTTACCGAACTCAAACACCTTGTGCAGCATCTCAGCCTCTTCCTCCTCCACCGTCCCCTCTTTATGCCCCATTGATATCATGGTCCGGATTTCCTCCTCGCTGGCCAGGGACTGGGACACCGGCGCCCCGCCGAGCATTTT
>JAUWGI010000064.1 GCA_030606505.1 Deltaproteobacteria bacterium | reverse complement strand
CCCCGGGGTTTGTTTTTTTTGTCGCGCCCCCCCACAAAACGCTGTTCTAAAGCTTTTTTTTGTGTGGGGGGGGGGGGGGCCCAAAGCAAAACAACCTCTAAAAGCAGGACAAGACCCCGCTCCCAGAAGGGAGAAAAGAGTCTCCTTATCCACCTGTTTAATGGGTGTAGAGAGGTAAGCTCTCTACTGGGTGGGGTTTTGCCGAGTTTTAGAGGCAAAGCCTCTGAGGGCGGGAGGGTGGGAAACAAAACACACTTTAAAATTTGGGCTAGACCTCCCCTTATCCCCCCACCCCCGATAGACAAAAATATCCCCAGATGGAGAGAAATTATACCCCCTCTGTATCTTTTCCAGCCCTATGGGGTATAATTGGTAAACGCTCTAATTGGGGTTAAAATATTGTCTTGGTTCTATTATGTAGTCGTAGGCTTGCTCTGGGGGCTGTTTAAGCTACTCACCCGGTGGCAGGTCAAAGGTAAAGAGAATGTCCCTAAAGAGGGGCCGGTGCTGGTGGTGGCCAATCACATTCATGCCGCCGACCCGCCCCTGCTCGGGGTCAGCCTGAACCGAAAAGTGTTCTTTATGGCTAAAGAAGAGCTGTTCCGCTCCTCCCTCGGCGCCTATTTCGTCAGCGGCCTGGGTTCCTTCCCGGTGCACCGGGGCAAGTTGGACCGGGAGGCGATACGCCGGTCACAGCAGGTACTGGCTGATGGTTTGGCTCTGGCCATGTTCCCCGAGGCATCAAGGAGCCGCGGTGCTAAGCTCAAGACAGCCATGCCCGGCTCGGCTTTAATCGCCTGCCGCAGCGGCGTGCCCATCCTTCCGGTGGGCATTATCGGCACCGAGCAGATTAAGGGATTAGGCTGGATACTGCGCCGCCCCCGCTTGACCATTAATATCGGCCAGCCCTTCTCTCTGCCGCCGGTAGAGGGTAAGTTGACCAGGGAAAAGCTGGTTGAGTTTACCGATTTCATTATGCAGCGCATAGCCGAGTTGCTGCCCCCGCAATATCATGGAGTTTATGCCGGGAAAAAGCGGTGAAGATTGAAAAGACCGAGGAAATAGGCTTCTGCTTCGGGGTGAAGCGGGCTATTGACATGCTGGAGAAGGTAGTCGCCGAGCGTGGTGGGGTGGAGATGCTGGGGGCGGTGGTGCATAACCAGCAGGTGCTGCAGAGGCTGGCCGAAATCGGGGTCAGGGTAGCTAAAAGCGTTGACGATATCAAGGGTGACACGGCGGCAATCAGCTCTCACGGGGTAACCCCGGAGGTGGAAGAGCAGCTTAAGGCCCGGAACATCGGCATTGTTGATACCACCTGCCCCTTCGTTAACCGCCTCCAGAACGCCGCCCGCAGGCTGGCCCAGAGCGGTTTCTTTATCGTTATCTACGGTAGTGCCGACCATACCGAGGTCAAGGGCGTCCTGGGTTGGGCCGAGAGCAAGGGTCTGGCCACGCTGGACGAAAAGGATATCTTCAAGCTCGACCCCTTACCCCGCCGCCTGGGGGTTTTATCCCAGACCACCCAGATACCGGCCTATTTCGTCGAATTCGTTAAAAAGCTAATTGATGGCTCTTTCAGCCGGGACTCCGAGATGCGCATTATTGATACCATCTGCCACGATATCCGGCGGCGGCAGGCTCAGGCTCTGGAGCTGGCGGGCAGGGTGGACCTGATGCTGGTTATCGGGGGGAAAGGTAGCGCCAACACCAACCGCCTGGTTGAACTGTGTTCGGCGGTTACCGAAACGCACCTTATCGAAACGGCGGCTGAGATTACCCCCGCCTGGTTTGAGGGCAAGCAGACTATAGGAGTGACTTCGGGGGCCTCCACCGCCGAGGCGACCATAGATGAAGTACTGGCCAGGTTAAAGACCCTGGCTTAGAGCTTTACAGCCCCATCTCCCTGGCCACCACCTCCCGGTGGAAGCTGGCGTCACCGAAGCTGACCTCGGCCGCTTTAGCCCGCCGCGTGTAGTACTGTAAATCGTGGTCTATGGTCACGCCGATAGCCCCGTGAATCTGGTGGGCCAGGGCCATAACCCGCTGGCAGGCCTCTCCGGCCCAGGCCTTGGCGATAGCTACTTCCTGTGTGCAGGGCAGCCCCACGCTCACCATCCAGGCCGCCTGATAAGCAGAGAGGCGGGTGCCGTCGACATCGGTGGCCATGTCGGCGCAGTAGTGCTGGATAACCTGGAAGCTGCCGATGGGGCGCCCGTATTGCTTTCTATCCTTGGCGTATTCCACCGTCATGTCCAGCGCCTGCTGGATGCAGCCGGTCATCTCACAGCACTTACCTACCGCCGCCCGCTGGATTATCTTCTCTACTTCTGGCCAGCCCTGGTCTGGTTCTCCCAGAACATTGTCTTTGGGCACTTTGACCTTATCGAAGACCACCTCGCACAGCTTGTCGTTGGCGATGGTCTTTAAGACGGTGGTGCTTATCCCCGGGCTCTTGGCGTCTACTATGAATAAGGTAATCCCCTTATCTGTCCTGGCCGCCACCAGTATATAGTCGGCGACGTTGGCGTCGGGGACAAAGAGTTTGGTGCCGCTGATGACATAGCTATCGCCCTCGGCGGCGGCTTTAGTCCCAATGCCGCTTTCTTTGTAGCTGGCGCTGGGTTCGGTCAGGGCCAGGGTAAAGATGGCCTCGCCGCTGGAGATCTTGGGTAAATACTCGTCTTTCTGTCCGTCAGTACCAATATCGAGAATGGTGAAACCGCTCAAGACCACCGTGGAAAAATAGGGACCGGGCAGGCAGGCTCGGCCCATTTCCTCCAGCAGCATGGCCAGGTCGAGGAAGCTCATACCGCTGCCGCCGTACTTTTCGGGGAAGGCCAGCCCCATCCAACCCAGCCCGGCCATCTCTTTCCACAGCTCGGCTGAGTAGCCCTCCTCGCTTTCTTCTATCTCTTTAACTGCCGTCTTGGGCAGCTTATCGGCCAGAACATCGCGGGCCATCGTCTTTAACATTTCCTGTTCTTCAGAGAGAGCTAAATTCATCATTGCCTCCTATTTAAATCTTCTAATCAGTTTACTGGCTTATAATCAATTTATTGGTTGGGTAGCTCCAGCTTTCTTAGCGCCAGGATATTCTTCAGGACTTCCGAGCTGCCGGCCTGCAGGCTGTAGCCCTTGGACGAAAGATAAGAATGGTAGGCCATGCCGCGCATCGGCACCCGCTTTGATTCCGGTGAAAGCTGTCCATAAAGCCCCAGTATCTCGATGGCGGCGCCGGCCAGGTGCTGCTCGAAGGCGGTGCCGTAGACCTTGGACATCGATGATTCCCAGTTGGGGGCGCGGCCCTCGTCCATAACCATGGCGATGCGGTACATGTGCAGCCGCCCGATTTCAAACTCGATTTTCAGCTGGGCCAGCTTGGCGCGTACCAGCGGGTCTTCGGCCAGCGGCTTACCGTTCTGCTTGGTCTCTTTGCTGTATTTGATAACGGCCTCGAACAGGGGGTAGTTGGCCATCAGCCGCTCCATCCCGCTCCGCTCGTAGTCAAGCTGGTTCAAAATCTGGTAAAAGCCCCTGTTCCTCTCGCCGATGAGGGATGTCTTGGGGATGCGCACATTCTCAAAAAAGACCTCGTTAAAGTGCACCCCGCCGGTGATATCTTCTATGGGGGTGACGCTGACCCCGGGCAAATCGGTCTTGAAGAAGAACTCGCTGATGCCCTTGTGCTTGACGGCGTCGGGGTCGGTGCGGGCCACCAGGTAAATCCAGTTCATGTTACCGCCGCCGCTGGTCCAGGTCTTCTGCCCGTCGATAATAAAATCGTCACCGTCCTCGGTGGCTTTGGTCTTCAGCGAAGCCAGGTCGCTGCCGGCGTCGGGCTCGCTCATCCCCAGGCCGACGTAGGCTTCGCCCTTCAGAATCATGGGCAAAAGCTCTTTCTTCTGCTGGTCGGTGCCGTAGTGGACGACGGCGCCGCCAATCTGGCGGTCGGCGAACCAGTGGCAGGCGGCCGGCGCGCCGTAGCGCAGCATCTCCTCGGTCAGGATGAGCCGGTCGACGTAGGAACGCCCCTGCCCGCCGTACTCTTTGGGCCAGGTTAAGCCAATCCAGTCTTTCTGGGACACCCGCTTGGTGAACTCGGGGTTGTGCCCCATTATCCAGGCATCGCAGCTCGGCTCCCACAGCCCCTGCTTTATCTCTCCCTCCAGGAAATCACGGACTTCCTGCCGGAATTTATCCTGCTCCTCGCTCAGTCTAAAATCCATGCTTTTCTCCCTTTCTACGGTTAAGGTCCTAATTTATCTTTGCCAGATTTAAGCTTTTCCTGGTTTTTAAGCGGTCTTTATCGCCAGGCAGGTCACGGTGCGGGAAATGCCGGCGATGGGGTGAATTTTGCTGGTAACCAGGTCGCCGACATCATTCAGGTTCTCCTGCTCGATGACGGCGATGATATCATAGGGACCGGTGACGATATCAACCGATTTCACCCCTTTTAGCTTTTTCAGGGCGGTGGCTACTTCCTTGTTTCGGCCCACTGCTGTTTCAATAAGAACAAATGCCTTGGCTAACATTGGGTTCACCTCCTCTAATTAGCTATTAACCGGCGGCTATACAGTTTAGCATATTTTGGCCGGCTATGGCGAAAAATTTAGAACCCCCGGCTCGCGGCGGTTAATTGCACCCGGAGAAATTTTAATGATGGTCTGGCGCACTGTCAAGGTTGGCCCGCCTTGACAGTGGGTGTCTGGCTTGGCTTATAATGGACTAATTCTTGGTTGAACTGGCAGATTGAATTCCAGTCAGGAGGGGCGCTTTGGACTATTTCTTAACGGAACAGCAGAAGGAAGTCAGAAATCTAACCCGGACCATTGCCGAAGAAAAGATTTTGCCGGTGCGGGCGGAGCTTGACGAGAAGGAAGAGTTCCCCTGGGAGATAATGAAAGTCCTGGCTGACGCTGGCCTGTTCGGCGTCTATATCCCCGAAGAGTACGGGGGTCTGGGTGGCGGTCTTCTTGACCTCTGTCTGGTGGTGGAGGAATTAAGCCGGGTGTGCAGCGGCATCGCCGTCAGCTATGCCGCCAGCGGTCTGGGATCATTCACCCTGCTCGAGTACGGTACCGACGAGCAGAGAAAGAAGTACCTGCCTGACATTGCCAGCGGCCGGAAGCTGGCTGCCTTCGGCCTGACCGAGGCCGACGCCGGCAGCGACGCCGGTAGAATCCAGACCACCGCCCAGCGTACCGATAAAGGCTATATCATTAACGGA
>JAUWGI010000010.1 GCA_030606505.1 Deltaproteobacteria bacterium | reverse complement strand
AAGGGGCAGGGGTGGTTGCGCCCCTTCCCTTAAGACATACTTGGCGGCGCCGATAAAATCACGGAACAGGGGGTGGGGGTGGCCGGGGCGGGAGCCGAATTCGGGGTGGAACTGGCAGGCCAGCATCCAGGGGTGGTCGGCTATCTCGCAGACCTCGACCAGCCGTCCGTCGGGGGACAGCCCGCTGTAGACCATCCCCGCCTTCTCCAGCCGCTCCCGGTAGTCATTATTAAATTCATAGCGGTGCCGGTGGCGCTCTTCGATAAGGCTCTGCCCGTAGGCTTGAGCCGCCCGGCTGCCGTTTACCAGTTTGCAGGGGTAGTCGCCCAGGCGCATGGTGCCCCCCTTGTTCTTTTCGTCCTTCTGGTCGGGGAGGAGGTCGATGACGGGATATTCGGTGTCGGCGTTAAACTCGGTGGAGTTGGCCTCGTCCGAACCCAGAGCGTAGCGGCCGAACTCGATGACCATGACGTGCATCCCCAGGCACAGCCCCAGGTAGGGTATCTCATTCTCTCTGGCATAGGTGGCCGCCCGGATCATGCCCTCGATGCCCCTGATGCCGAAACCGCCGGGAACGATAATACCCTGCGCCGAACGCAGCACGGAAACATCGCCGCCGTTTTCCAGCGTCTCCGAGGGCACCCAGGTTAGTTCAATATCCCGCTCGTGGTGGAGGATGGCGTGCTGCAGCGCCTCCCGCACCGAGAAGTAGGCGTCCTGCAGCTCCACGTATTTACCCACCAGGGCGATTTTCACCGGCTCACGGGGCGTCTTGATAAGGTTGACCAGCTCCTGCCACTGGCTCAGGTCCGGCGGCTGGGGTTTTAGTTTCATCTTGTCCACGATTAATTGTCCCAGCCCCTCCTCCTCCAGGACGAGGGGCACCTCGTAGATGGTCGATACCGTGGTCAGGGGGATGACCGCCTGCCGTTCCACATCGCAGAACAGGGATATCTTATTTCTTATCTCTTCCGAGATGGGGTAATCGCTGCGGCAGACGATGATATCGGGCTGGATACCGATGCGCCTCAGCTCGTTGACGCTGTGCTGGGTGGGCTTGGTCTTCAGCTCCTTGGTGGAGTTAAGGTAGGGGAGCAGGGTGACATGGACATAGAGGATATTATCCCGCCCCACCTCGTTGCGCATCTGCCGGGCGGCTTCGAGGAAGGGCAGCCCCTCGATGTCGCCCACGGTGCCCCCCACCTCGATAATCACCACGTCGGCCTTCGATTTCTCGGCCAGCCGCTTGAAGCGCTCTTTTATCTCGGTAGTAACGTGGGGCACCACCTGGATGGTTCCCCCCAGGAAGTCCCCCCGCCGCTCCTTGGCGATAACCTCGCTGTAGATCTGCCCCGAGGTGACGCTGGACTCGGTGGTAAGATTAACATCGATAAAGCGCTCGTAGTTGCCCAGGTCGAGGTCGGTCTCGGCGCCGTCCCGGGTAACGAAGACCTCGCCGTGCTGGTAGGGTGACATTGTTCCCGGGTCAACGTTGAGGTAGGGGTCCAGCTTCTGCGCCGTTACCGATATCTGCCGGCTCTTGAGGATGGTGCCAATAGAGGCGACGGTGATACCTTTACCAACGGAACTAACAACACCACCGGTCACAAAAATGTACTTTGACATGGGGAAACCAAATCTAGGAGTTCAATAGAAATAATCTCAGACAAAAAGTGGGGGTTTTCTAATATTATAATGATGGAACTGCCACTTGTCAATAGTTATATTAGCCGGGAATCCCCACCCCCTTTTAGCAGTTCTCTTATTTCCCATACCCTCCCGCCCTCATAAGCTGCGCTTCTAAAACTTTCTTTCCCCTCCCATAAAGCAGGGGATTATGGGCACAGCCCTATTGGGTGGGTCAGGGTGGGAAATAAAACACTCTCTAAAAACTGGGCGCTTCCTCCCCGTTTATATCTTTTCCCGCTCGCCACCCTTAATGTACAAGGGCTAAAGCCCTTTCTAACCCCACCTCCCCAGAGGAGAGAGATTAGTCCCCTTGTCCCCCCAGAAAAAAGAGTCGTAGAGAGGTTTCACCTCTATAGGGTGGGAGGGTGGGAAGAAAACAAAGGTCTAAAAAGGGGTGGGGTTTGGGGAAGAGAATGAACTGGAAACTCGGCGTCATCAATTTATCTAGCTACTCCAGTTTGTAGTCAACGTAGGGGCAATGGTATTATTATGGCGTATGACAGTGGACGAGAAGCTCAAAGAGCTCCTTTCCCGACGCCCCAAAAAGCGCATCACCGATGACAGGCTGGTGCCCTCGGCGGTGCTGTTGCCCATCTACTATAAAGAGGGGGAGATTCATATCCTGTTTACCCGCCGCACCGATAATGTCAAGACGCACAAGAGGCAGATATCCTTTCCCGGCGGTGCCCATCAGGGCGGCGAAAGCCTGCTCCAGACCGCCCTGCGCGAGAGCGCCGAAGAAATCGGCTTGGCCCCGGACAAGGTTAAGATACTGGGTGAGCTGGACGACACGGTTACTCTGGTCTCCGACTACATCGTCTCCCCCTTCGTTGGCCTTATCCCCTGGCCCTATGATTTTCAGGTGGACGGCTGGGAGACCGACGAGATAATCGAAGCCCCCGTTTCGTCTCTGCTGGACGAAGACTCCTGGCATCATAAGACCGAGGTTATCGACGGCAGAAAGGTCACCGCCTACTTCTATCACTACCGGGGCGATGTCATCTGGGGGGCCACCGCCCGCATCCTGCACCAGTTCCTGGATATCTTTGTCCGGGCGGTAAAAGAATAGGCCGCTACCCTCGGCATCTTTATATCATTTTGTTAACTTTCCTCGTAAATTATTGACAAATACCTTAATATCCTCTATAATATTTTTACAGGAATATCTCTACAGGTGTATCGAGATGGCAGGCAAGGATTACTATAAGATATTAGGGGTTGACCGCAGTACCAGCGAGCGTGATATCAAGCAGGCTTACCGCAAGCTGGCGCGCCAGTATCATCCCGACGTCAACCCCGGCGATAAATCGACCGGGGAAAAGTTCAAGCAGATAAACGAGGCCTACGAAGTCCTCTCCGATAAAGAGAACCGCAAGAAGTACGATAAGTACGGCGACCGGTGGCAGTACGCCGACCAGTTCGAACAGGCGCAGCGGCAGCAAGCGCCGGGCCGGGATTTCGGCGGCGGCCGCCGCCGGGTTTACTATGGCGAGGGCGATTTCAGCAGCCTCTTTGACGACCTGCTGGGCGGCTTTCGCTTCAGCCGCGGGCAGGCCCAGCCGAGGCGGCGCCGGAGCCTGGAGCACCCGGTGGAGGTGACCCTGGAGGAAGCCTACCGGGGGACGACGCGCACCCTCAGCTTTGCCGACGGCAAGCGCCTTGAGGTCAAGGTCCCGGCCGGGGTCAGGACCGGCTCCAGAGTCAGGCTGGCCGGCAAGGGCGCCCAGGGCGGCGACCTTTATTTGATAGTTACCGTTAAGCCCCACCCCACCTTCGAGCGCCGCGGCGATGACCTTCTGGTCGGGGTCTCGGTGCCGCTGGTGACGGCCATGCTCGGCGGCGAGGCGCAGGTGCCCACCCTTAAAGGCAAGGTGGCCCTCAAGATTCCCCCCGAAACCCAGAACGGCCGGACTTTTCGTTTAGCCGGGCAGGGCATGCCCCACCTGGGCAACTCATCCCGCGGCGACCTGATGGCCAGGGTCAGGGTGGTGCTGCCTACCAAGCTCTCGGCTGAAGAGAAGGAACTGTTTAAAAAGCTGGGGGAACTGCGTCCCGCTTAGGGGAGGTTATTTTATGGATGATTTAGACGAAAAAGAGCCCCGCTACGTGATAAGCATCGCCGCCCGTATGGTTGGAGTAAGGACGCACACCCTGCGCTACTACGAGAGAATCGGCATCGTCGGGCCCTCCCGCTCGCGGGGTAATATCCGTCTCTATTCGGAGAGCGATATCGCCCAGCTGAGGCGGGTGAAGACGCTCATGGACGACCTGGGGGTCAACCTGGCCGGGGTCGAGGTTATCATGCGGATGGTGCAGCGGGTGCTGGAGCTTCAGGGGCAGGTGCAAGAGCTGGAGGATGAGCTGGATAGAGTAAAGGAAGAGGAGACTTAAGCACTTGCCAGCTTGCTTTAGAGGCGATAAAATGATAAATCCTGGAGGGAGTTGAGGATATTATGAAACAGGAAAGATTTACCGAACAGGCTCAGGAGGCCTTAGCCGCCTCCCAGGAGCTGGTTCGTCAGTACCACCACAGTCAGTGGGACGTGGAGCATATCCTGCTGGCATTACTCCAGCAGGAGCGCGGACTGGTCGGCGAAATCCTGCGGGAGCTTAAGGTTGACGTCGAGTCGGTCAAGCCCGATGTCGCCGCCGCCCTGGAGAGAACGCCCCGGGTGACCTACGATACGGGACAGCTTTACGCCACCCCCCGCATCGCCAACTTCATCAAGACCGCCGGTGAGGAAGCCGATAGGCTCAAGGATGAGTTCATCGGCACCGAGCACCTGTTCATCGCCATCACCGGCGAGCCGAAAGGCGAGGCGGCGGCTATCTTAAAGCGGGTGGGCGTTGACCAGGAGAAGGTCTATTCCGCCCTGCAGAAGCTCAGGGGCGGCCACCGCGTCACCGACGCCCGCGCCGAGAGCAAGTACCGCTCCCTGGAGAAATACGGCCGCGACCTGACCGAGATGGCCCGCCGCGGCAAGCTCGACCCGGTCATCGGCCGTGACGACGAAATCAAGCGGGTGATGCAGGTGCTCACCCGGCGCACCAAGAACAACCCGGTCATCGTCGGCGAGGCCGGCGTGGGTAAAACGGCCATCGCCGAGGGGCTGGCCCAGAAGATTGCCGCCGATGACGTCCCCGATTCCCTGAAAGGGCGCAAGGTGGTGGCCCTGGACATGGGCGCCTTGGTCGCCGGCAGCAAGTTCCGCGGCGAGTTCGAAGAACGGCTCAAAGCGGTCATGGACGAAGTGCGGCAGGCGCAGGGAGAGGTGATACTATTTATTGACGAGATTCATACCGTGGTCGGCGCCGGCGCCGCCGAGGGGGCTATTGACACCAGCAACATGCTCAAGCCGGCTTTAGCTCACGGCGAGCTGCAGTGTATCGGCGCCACTACTTTAGACGAGTACCGCAAGTTCATCGAGAAGGACAAGGCGCTGGAGCGGCGTCTCCAGCCGGTGTTCCTCGGCGAGCCTACTGTTGAGGCCACTATAGAGATGCTTAGAGGTCTCCGTCCCCGCTACGAGGCGCACCACAAGGTTACCATTACCGATGAGGCTCTGGAAGCAGCGGCCAGGCTCAGCCAGCGCTATATCTCGGATAGGCAGCTGCCGGATAAGG
The DNA here is from genome assembly GCA_030606505.1 of Deltaproteobacteria bacterium. GTDB lineage: Bacteria > Chloroflexota > Dehalococcoidia > Dehalococcoidales > BS750m-G39 > JABMRW01. Next base: position 6,795 of record JAUWGI010000010.1, on the reverse strand, counting down.
CTATTGACCTTATTGACGAGGCCGCTTCCAAGCTGCGCATTGATACCGAGAGCGCCCCGCCCGAGGTTAAATCTTTAGAGCAGAAGGTCAAGCAGTTGACCAACGAGGAAGAAGCCGCCTCACAGCGGCAGGACTACGAGCGCGTTGCCCAGCTTAAAGCCGAGCGACTGCGTGCCGAAGACGAGTATAATCAGGCCAAGGCCAAATGGCTTAAAGAGGAGAAGCTGGATGAGGTGGTCGGCGAGGAGGACATCGCCCAGCTTATCTCCAAGTGGACCGGCATCCCCGTTTCCCAGATGATGGAGGGCGAGGCCGAAAAACTTTTACACATGGAGGAGCGCATCCACGAGCGCCTGGTCAACCAGGAGGAGGCGGTCACCGCCATCTCCGAGGCAATAAGGCGCAGCCGGGCCGGGCTCAAAGACCCCCGCCGCCCCATCGGCAGCTTTATTTTCTTGGGCCCCACCGGGGTGGGCAAGACCGAGCTGGCCCGCACTCTGGCTGGGTTTTTGTTCGACGACGAGAACGCCATGGTGCGTCTGGATATGTCGGAGTACCAGGAGCGCCACACCGTCTCCCGCCTTATCGGCGCCCCGCCGGGCTATGTCGGCTATGAGGAAGGCGGCCAGCTTACCGAGGCGGTCAGGCGCCGCCCCTACCGGGTGATTCTATTAGATGAAGTGGAGAAGGCGCACCCCGATGTCTTCAACAGCTTACTTCAGATACTTGACGACGGCCGCCTGACCGATGGCCACGGACGGACGGTGGACTTCAAGAACACGGTGGTCATCATGACCAGCAACGTCGGTGCCGAGTTTATCCGCCGCCAGATGAGCCTGGGCTTTGCCTCCGCCAAAGAAACCAAGGCGGAAAAGCTGGACTATGACGCCATGAAGGAGCGGGTGCTGGCCGAGATGAAAAGGACCTTCCGCCCCGAGTTCATCAACCGTATCGACGAGATAATCGTCTTCCACCAGCTCACCGAGGCACAGCTCCGCCAGATTGTCGACCTGCTGGTTAAAGACCTTCAGGAGCGCCTGGCCGACCGCAAGCTGCATATCGAGCTTAGCGAGGGGGCCAAGTCCTGGCTGGCCAAGGAAGGCTACGACCCGATGTTCGGCGCCCGGCCGTTGCGGCGGGCTATCGAGCGCTACGTGGGAAACCCGCTCTCGGCTAAAATCCTGGGCGGCCAGCTCAAAGAGGGCGATACCGTCAAGGTTGCCCTGGGCAAGGAAGGCTTGACTTTTAGCGGCAAGACGGCTAAAACAGCTAAGAAAGCCGGCAAGGCCAAGGTGGCCGGGGCGGCTAACTAGCACAAATCCGTTTAAGTTGTGATAAAGTATAGCACGATAAGGTGAGTGAAACGGGTTTTAAGGCATGAGCCAGGAAGTTGAGCGGCGGAGCTTACCCAAAAAGGGGATTACCCTCGGTGTCCTCACCGTGGTGGTTACCGTCGCTCTCTGTTTGGCGGTAATATTCTATAGAGACGCCCTGATGAACGTAGTTCACATCGAGAAGTACGGTCTTCTGGGTGTCTTTGTCTTCGCCTTCATCGCCGGCAGCGTGGTCAACTTCGTGGCTACCCCCTTCCCCTACTGGCTGCTGGTATTCACCGTGCCCTCACTGCTGGCCCCGTCCTGGGGGGCCCTGGCCCCGCTGTGGGTGGGCATGCTCTCCGCCCTGGGCGCCAGTCTGGGCCAGCTGCTCACCTTCATGGTCGGCTACAGCGGCAGCCGTCTCTACCACAAATTTACGGTTAAAATTGATAATAGATTCTATAACAGAGCCATCGGCTGGGCGCAGCGGCATGGTTCGTGGGCAATTTTTCTGATGTCGGCGATGTTCAATCCTATCCATTTGCCCATGACCATTGCCATCGCCGCCCTCCGTTATCCGCCCCTGAAATTCTTCGTTTTCTCCCTGCTGGGCAATCTGGTCAAGAGCTTATTCATCGCCTATTGTGGCTATTTCGGGCTGACTTCACTATTTAACCTCTTCGGGTTATAATGTAGGGTATTATGGAATATATCTGGTTCGTAGCCTTGGCCGTGGCCGCCGGGATAGGCGGCTGGCAGCTGTCGGTCTGGATAGTCGAAACCCGGGCCAAGAGCCGGCAGTACAAAGCCGCCTCCGCCCGTGCCCTCAAGGAAGGCAAGCCCCTGCTGGTGGCCGGCGGCCCCTGGGGTGTTACCCGCACCCGCCGCCGCTTGAACAGACCGGCTCATGGCAACGGTGATGTCTGCCTTGATATAGACCCGCGGGCGCTGGGCGACCATCCCAGCGGCGTGGTGGCCAGCGTTACCCATATACCCTTTGCCGATAAGTGCTTCGGGGCCGTTTTCGCCAGCCACCTGCTGGAGCACCTGCCCACGGTTGATGCCGCCAGCCAGGCCCTGGCCGAACTCAATCGGGTCGCCGAGGCGGTTTATATTGTCTATCCCTCGCGGCAGTCTTTCGCCGGCTGGCTTGTCCCCGACCACCACCTCTGGGTCTGGCAGAAGGACAGCACCACCTACCTCAAGCAGAGAGGTAAATCAACCGGCAGGAGGGCGGCGGAGCATTATGGTTGAGTTAGCCGAATTTAATCAAGATAACCTGGCCGATATAGCCCTGGCGCTGCGGGAGGAAGCCCTGCGTCTGGGACGCCAGCTTTTCGGCGATGACTCGGGTAAGGGCGCCCGCTTCGCCGACCGGCTGCTGGGTATCTACCAGGGTGCCCGCGATAAGGATATCCTGCTTATCCATAACCCCGGCGGCTGGGGGAACGCGCCGTTGGAGAACTGCATGCACTGGGAGAAGAGCGTGGTGGCCGGCATCGGCGCCACCCTGGAAAAGCTCGGCTACAGCCTTTCTTTGAGCCAGCACTTTCGCAGCGGCGTCGGCTGGCGGGCACACCTGCGGGATATCAGGGATTACATTCGCTTCTTTACCTTCAAGGGCAGAGTTCTGGCCGCCGAGGTAGAGTTCCTCACCAGGTACATAGAAAACCTCGAGGTGATACTGATTGGCATAAGCCAGGGCGCCGGCTTCAGCAATGCCGTGATGCAACGCTTAAACGAGCTGCAACGCGTTTACAGCATCGAGCTGGGCGTGTTTTTCTATCACCGGCCGCGGCGGGTGATTACCGAGAGGACGCTAATCATAGACCATAACGGGCTTATGACCGATGCCGTTATCGAGGGGGACCTGGTAACCATGCTCATGACCCTGCCCATGGCTTTCTTGCGGTGGGTTAAGTACCGGCTCAAGGGGAAACCGGTTAATTTCAGCCGCTGCATCAAGCTCGCCGGCCATGATTATCACTGGGAATACCCCAAGGTCAGCCAGCAGATTGGCGATTTCCTCAAGCTCAACTTCGGCGCCAAACGTTAGTGGCGGCACACTGGTGGCGGGTTTGCACTTCCGGCTGTTTTCGGCTAAATTAGATAGGGTTTTTACGGGGCCGTAGTTCACTTGGGAGAACGTTTGACTGGCAGTCAAAAGGTAGGGGGTTCGAATCCCCCCGGCTCCACCAGAGGTTTTAAGAGCATGAAGAACTTGCCGGTATTTCCCATAGGTGTCGTCTCGGAGCTACTCAATGTCCACCCCGAGACCATCCGCGTCTGGGAGAAGAAGGGGGTAATCAAGCCGCAGCGGAGGAGCGGTCGCCGCTTTTATTCCGAGACCGACCTCAAACGCCTGCGCTTCATTCAGAGGCTGATGGTCGAAGACCTCAACCTGCCGGCGATACGCCACTACCTGCGCCTTTACCCCTGCTGGCAGATGGACGACGGTTGCCCCGCCTGTATGCACCGCTCCGAGCTGGCGGTTTGCGCCAAGCCCTGCTGGAAAGAGGAAGGGACCTACTGCCAGGCCTACGGCACCGAGGATACCTGCTCTAAATGTGAATACCGCCGGGAATATCAAAATAGCTAAGCACCCCGCGAGCAGAAGGTAGTTGGCTATGGATAAGGGTAACCCGGATAACCTGCGCGCCATGATAGCCGCTGCCAGGGAGTACGGCGTCTATAAATAACTGAAAGGAGACTAGAGATGAGCACTATTCAGAAGGAATTGGCCATATTCGAAGAGTTTAATTTTGAGATACCGCCGGTGGGCGTTAAGTTCCTGGCGGCCAAGCCGGAGGGGCTAAAAAAACTGGACAAGATTTTAGATTTCTGCGAGATGCTGGTGGAGTCTCAGCAGAGCGGGGTCTTCTATGCCGCCGTCGATAATTTCACCTGCGTCGGCCCGCTGCTGCTGGGCATGGTGGAGTCTGAGCCGGTTTTTGAGAGCGGGATGGTCGGCCCCGAGCTGGAGATATTTAAAGATGCCCGGGCTAACAAGAGGCTCTACCCGCATGTTCCCAGGATAGATAAGGGCACGGTCAACTACGTCGCTTTCGCCCCCCTGGATAAACTCACCTTCGAGCCGGACGTGTTAGTCGTCACCGCCGGGGTGAGCCAGGCCGAGATTATACTGAGGGCGAACAGCTATACCAGTGGCAAAATTTGGACGGCCAGGGGATCGACGGTGATGGGCTGCGCCTGGATGTTCGTCTATCCTTATTTAACCGGCGAGATAAATTTCACCGTTGCCGGCTTTGGTTTCGGCATGAAAGCCAGGAAGCTGTTTCCGGAGGGGATGATAGTGATGTCCATCCCCTGGGACCAGCTCCCCGCTATCATGGCCAACCTGGGTGAGATGAAGTGGGTGCCTCATTCCTTCACCATCGACAGAGATGCCCATAAGGCGAAGGCCAGGAAAATAGCCGGTGAGTTGAAGAAGAAGCTCTCCGCCGAAAAATGAAGGAGGTCAAGATGCGCGACCTGTCCATATTTAACAAGTTCAATTTCGAGCGGCCGCCGGTGGGGGTTAAGTTCCTGCTTAACAAGCCGGCCGGTATCAAAAAGCTGGATAAGACGCTGGCTTTATGCGAGATGCTCCCCGAGGCTCAGAAAGGAGAGGCTTTCTACGCCACCGCGGAAGACTTTGAATGTGTCGGCCCCCTGATACTGGGCATGGTTGAGCCCCCCGCCATTTTCGAGAGCGGGCAGGTTGGACCCGAGTTGGGGCTATTCAAGGAAGCACGGGCTAACCGCAGGGTTTATCCGCCCATTCCCAAGCTGGAAAAAGGAAGCGTCAGGTATGTCGTTTTCTCTCCCCTGGACAAGCTCACCTTTGACCCCGACGTGCTGATTTTTACGGCTAAATCTGACCAGGCCGAAATCCTGCTCAGGGCTTACGCTTACACCACGGGCAAGATGTGGCAGGCCAAGGGGACGACGGTAATAGAGTGCGCCTGGCTGTTCATTTATCCCTTCATCAGCGGCGAGTTGGATCTCACTGTCACCAATTTTAGTGCCGGCATGAAGGCGAGGCAAGTATTTCCTGAAGGCCTGGTGCTGTTAGCTATACCCTACGACCTCTTACCCATGATTATAGAAAACCTGCAGGATATGGAGTGGGTGCTGCCCGATTACGTTGGGGGCAGGGAGGCGCATAATGAGAAGTTTCAGGCGGTGATTGAGGGGTTGATGAAGGAGTACAAAGCTGGATAAGATTTGTCCTAGATAACCACTCTCTGGGGCCAGGCTTCCTTAAGGCCGGCCCCCCAGAGCCTCTCCAGATAGGCGTGTGTATATTCCTTTTCAAGCAGGTGGAAAAGATAAGCTCCCCTCCCGGTTAGGTAGAAGGTATCCCCCTCGCGTTTGGCCGCCCCCAGCAGACCGAGTAGGGAAAGCAGGCCCTGAATATGGCAGGGAAGGCCTCTATCAAAAATGGACTTGAGCTTATCGGTGTCAATAGCCAGGTCATAGCCGCACCAGAACAGCCAGTAGGCCATCTTGTCCCTGGTATCCAGCCTGGTGGCCAGAGCCGGTCGCAGGCCTTTATCGGCTGTCCTGATATATTCGGGAACGGAAAAGGTGTTAACCGAGAAGTAATCGCCCATCATTGTCGTGGCGCTGACCCCAATACCCACGAAAGATTCCTTGGTGACGGTGGTATAGCGCATCGCTTGAGGCTTGCTGAAACTCCAGACCGATGTTCTCTGGTAGCCGGCCTCTGACGCCGTTTTTACGGCCACCTTCAGCATCTCCCGCTCCCCCCGCCACCCCGGCATGGTAGTTTTCGCCCTGTCCATCTGTCTCTTGAAGGGCAGGTAAGAGAAAAAGATTAGCGGGTAGGTGGATATCTGCTCCGCACCGAGTTCGCAGGCATACTTGATATCAGTCCTCGCTTCTTCTCTGGTCTGGGTGGGAATGGCGAATATCAGGTCGATATCGGCGGTGGCAAAACCGGCCTCAAGCGCTCGCCGGCAGGCCTCTTTAGCCAGCTTGCTGTCATAGTCGCGCCCCAGAACTTTGAGCAGGCGGTCATTAAAGCTCTGCACCCCCAGACTCACCTGGCTAACCCCGCTCTTCTTCAAAGACTCGAGAATGGAACGGGAGGCATTTAGGGGGTGAACCTCGACTCCAATCTCGCTCCCGAGGCGGAAATTCCCCTTTATCCAGGCCAGTGTCTCGGTTACTATCTCCGGCGTCAGCGTTGGGGTGCCGCCGCCGAAGTACACCGACTCCACTTTAACCTCCCCCCATAGCCCCCGGTAGCTTTCCAGCTCCCTGATTATTGCCTGCTGGTAGGCAGTGCTGGTTGCCGGATTATAGACCTCTTTCACGTAGGGACAGAAAGGGCAGAGCTGGCGGCAGAAGGGCAGGTGGATGTAGAGATTAATGCTGGATGGTTTTGTTGGCCGGACCACCGGCTGCGGCTCAAAGACGAAGGGGCCGGTTTTGCCGGATACCAGTAGCCGCA
>JAUWGI010000048.1 GCA_030606505.1 Deltaproteobacteria bacterium | reverse complement strand
CACCGGCTTCGCTTCCAAGCTGGGAATGGCCGGAGTTAGCCGGGAAGACGAGCTCATGGAACTGCTCAGGGGCCTGAAGAGCGAAGAGGAACTGGATATGCCGGCTTTCGTGCGTCGTCCCATGTTTAGCCATCGGCGCCAATCGGTAACGCAGTCAACCACGCTGATTAAGTCCACGCCCGGGGTGCCCTGAAAATAGAGTAATTTTATAATATATTAATATATCAGACGGAGGTCTGATATATTAATATATTATAAAATTAATCTATTTTCAGGGCACCCCGGGCTTGGACTTAATCAGCTTGGTTGACTGCGTTACCGATTGGCGCCGATGGCTAAACATGGGACGGCGCAGGAAAGCCGGCATATCCAGTTCCTCTTCGCTCTTCAGGCCCCTGAGCAGTTCCATGAGCTCGTCTTCCCGGCTAACTCCGGCCATTCCCAGCTTGGAAGCGAAACCGGTGGCAATCAGGGTGATTCTCATCTCGTCCCCCATGCTGGGGTCCTGAACCACGCCGAAGATGATGTTAGCCGTCGGGTCTACGGCTTCCTTGATTACATCGGCTGCCTCGTTAACCTCAAACAGGGTAAGACCGGTACCGCCGGCAACGTTAAATAACACTCCCTTCGCCCCCGCAATAGAGACATCCAGTAGCGGGCTGGCCAGCGCTTCCTTGGCCGCGTCAGCCGCCCGGTTCTTGCTGGAACCAAAGCCGATGGACATCCAGGCGGGACCGGCGTCCTGCATCACCGTTTTAACATCGGCAAAGTCAAGGTTAATCAACCCGGGCACGGTGATAACTTCGGCTATCGCCTGAACGCCGTGGCGGAGCACATCGTCAGCCATCTTGAAGGCATTATCCACCACCGTCTTCTGGTCACAGAGGTCAAGCAGGCGGTCATTAGGGATGATGATAAGGGTATCGACCTTGCCCAGAAGGCGAACAATGCCTTCGTCGGCCACCTCATTGCGGCGGATGCCTTCAAAGGTGAAAGGTTTGGTGACCACGGCAATGGTGAGTGCCCCGGTCTGCTTGCTTATCTCAGCTACCACCGGTGCCGCCCCGGTGCCGGTGCCGCCACCCATGCCGCAGGTGATAAACACCATGTCGGCCCCGGTCAGCATTTCCTTGATTTCGTCCCGGTTCTCCTCGGCTGCCTTCTGACCGGCGTTATGGTCACCACCCACGCCCAGTCCCCGGGTCAGCTTCTCTCCAAGCTGGACGCGGACAGGAGCTTCGGTAATGGACAGAGCCTGGGCATCGGTATTCATGCCGATGAACTCCACCCCCCGAATTTGCTCCCTGACCATGCGGGTTATGGCGTTGCAACCACCACCACCTAGGCCGATGACCTTGATCTTGGCCGGGCTGGGACTAAAAGCTGCTTTTGCCATCTCTCCTCCTCCTTTTTACCTTATTATTAACCAGAAATTATACCTAGCGGAACAGGCCGAAGAATTTGGAGAACATGCGCCGCATACCACCGCCAAAGCCTTCGCCCCGCCAGGTGCGCTTTCCCTTATATTTGGCTCCCCAGAGCAACAGACCAACGCTGGTGGCATATGCCGGGTCTTGAAGGGCATCGGAGATACCATATATATTCATGGGAAGGCCAACCCTTATCGGGAGCTGCAGGGTATTGCGCCCCAGCGCTTCTATGCCGGCCAGGTTAGAGCTGCCGCCGGTGAGTACTAAGCCGTCAGGGACTAATGCTTCATATTCAGAATTCGGCATCTCGAGTAAGATCAACCTCAGGATTTCTTCTACCCTGGCCCGGATAATGTCGCACAGGTCCTGGTGAGAGACACCGTGTCCGTTGGTAAGCAGGGTATCTCTGTCGATATTGGTCGATTTTCCTTCGTAAACCGGGGTAACACTGCCGTACTTCTTTTTCATCTCTTCAGCCACATCAAAGGGTAGCCCCAGACCGATAGCGATATCTCTGGTTATCTGGTAGCCGGCTACCGGTAAAATGGCGGTGTGCCATATGCTCCCCTCTCTGAAAATAGCGATATCGGTGGTGCCACCGCCGATATCAGCCAGAATGATACCGACCTGCTTCTCATCCTCGGATAGTACCGCCTCACTGCTGGCCAGGGGTTCGAGGATGAGGTCGTCAATATCTATGCCGATGCTGCGGATGCACTTTATCAGATTCTGAACCGAGGTCACGGCGGCGGTGATGATATGCGCCTCGACATCAAGTCTGAAACCATGCATCCCTATCGGGTTCTTGACCCCTAACTGGCCGTCAACAGCGTAACCACGAGGAATAACATGGAGCAGCTTTCGGTCACTGGCCAGTTTAACTCCCCGGGCGCTGGACAGGACCCGCTTCAGGTCATCAGGCCGCACCAGGCGGTCATTGCGAGTGATGGCGACCACTGCCCGGTTATTCAGCGAGGTGACATGCCTGCCGGTGACACCGACGTAGGCCGATTCCACTTTGTGCCCGCTGGTATGCTCTGCTTTCTTCACTGACTCCCGAATTGATTCTCTGGCCTCATTAATGTTGACCACCAGCCCCTTATGCAGGCCCTCCGACGGAGCGATGCCCACGCCTATAATCCGGATACCACCGGCTTCGTCAACATCGGCTACGGTGGTACAGACCTTGGTGGTGCCAACATCAATTGAACTTAAAATATTTCGCTTACTCATCACCCCTCCTTATTATCCAGATTGCGGTTTCTGTTCTCTTGGCGTTCATTTCACATATTCAACCTCCACTCCGGGGGCTTTTCCCCTTGACGTAGGGCAAAGCGCTAGGTCAGGCCACCTTTAGTAGCATTTCTGTTCCGCTTTGAACCTTAGTCCTTAACTTCTCTGTAGCGCACGTTCCACTTGCCGCACAGAGCGTTGACGAAGGCTCTGGTCTCGTCATTGGGGGCTCTATGCAGCTCCGCCAGGAAACCGTGCAGTAGTTCGCCGCCGGTCATCCCCGGGTTGGGTTCGTCGGGACCGGGCAGGTTAACATAGACTATCTCGGTCATCATCTTCTGGTACTCGATTGAGGGTTTACTCACTGCTCGCCTCCTTGGGCATAGTAATACGTTCCGCCGCTCTCAGTTTGGCACTGCGGCTGCGGGGATTAAAGTGAATTTCAGCCAGAGAAGGGGTAATAACCTTTTTATTAATCAGCTTCAGGCGGGCGTTTTCGCCGCTGGCCTCTTGGTGGGTGAACTGCTTTACGATGCGGTCTTCCAGGGAGTGGTAGCTGATAACCACCAGTCTGCCCCCGAAGCCGAGGAGGCCTGCGGCCTGCTCCAGGGTCGATTTCAGGTGCTCAAGCTCCTGGTTGACGGCTATTCTCAGCGCCAGGAAGGTCCTGGTGGCGGGGTGAATCCGGCCCCTGCGGCCGCCGGTAGCCTGCTCCACTATCTCGGCTAGCTCGAAGGTGGTCTTTACCGGGCGCTGCCGTACAATATAGCGGGCTATCCTGCCGCTGCGGCCTTCCTCGCCGAAGGTTTTTATCAGCCGGGCCAGTTCCGTTTCGGATAAGCTATTAACAATATCGGCGGCGGTGACCGGCTGGTGGGGGTTCAGGCGCATATCCAGCGGGGCGTCATGGCGGAAGCTGAAACCACGGCCATTGCCGTTGAGCTGGAGCGAGGAGAGCCCCAGGTCGAAGAGGATGCCGTGCACCGGGGAGAAGCGATATTTAGCGCAGATGGCCTTTAAATTTATGAAATTCTGGTTAACCAGTACCGTTGAGCCGCTGTAGGCTTCAAGCCTGGACCTGGCTAGTTTTACCGCCTCGGGGTCGGCATCAATGCCCAGCAGTTGCCCGCCGGGTAAGCTGCGCTCCAGAATGGCGGCGGCATGGCCGCCCCCTCCCAGGGTGCAGTCGATATAGCGGCCGCCCGGTTGCACCGCCAGCGCCTCAATAGTCTCTTCCGGTAGCACCGGGGTGTGACTGGGTGCCGCCGACATGGTCAGGTTCATTGTGGCTCCTCGAGGCTCTCTATGATTTGCCAGGCCTGCTCCTGGCTAATCGCCTTTTCTTCCTCCCAATGCACGTTATTCCATATCTCTAGATAGTTATTAGCTCCGGCAACGACTACCTCGTCTACAATCTCGGCGTATTCCCTCAATGAAACAGGCAGGGCTATCCTTCCCTGCGGGTCCATGCGGAGGTTAAAGGCGGCGGCGAAAAGAGCCCTCTTTAGCCTTCTCAGTTTACTGCGGCTTACGGCACTGCTGGTCAGGCTGGCCGCCAGTTTCTTCCATTCGTCCAGGGGGTAAACGGTGATGCACATCTCCGCCCCCGGCGCCAGCACCACTCCGTCTTTGAGCAGCCGGCGGAAACGGGGTGGGATGGGTACTCTGCCCTTTTCGTCTATCTTGTATTCAAATTCGCCGAAAAACATATTTAACCCCGATTATACCACAACCCCCCACAATTTACCACTTTTTACCATTCTACAGCATACTGCCCCCCGTTTGTCAAGACCCTTTTGGGGCAATTTTACAAAATTGGTCTATTTTGCTATATAATCCATCTGTGATAAAATAGAGTTTGTCTTAACTTCAAGGCGGTGTTTATGTTTAACCTGGGTATTATCACCATCAGCGATAAGGCATCACAGGGGAAGAGACCCGATAAGAGCGGGCCTTTGATTCGGGAGAGCTTTTCTGGTCTGGACTGCCGGGTGGTCAACTACGAGGTGATTCCAGATGAGGCCGATGTTATCGCTCAAAAGCTTAAGCACTGGGCCGACGCTGGCAACATGGATATTATCCTGACCACCGGCGGCACCGGGCTGGCGCCGCGTGACGTTACCCCGGAAGCCACCCTTTCCATAATAGATAAGGAGGTGCCGGGCCTGGCCGAGATGATGAGAGACCAGTCTTTTGCCGTCACCCCTAATGCCATGCTGAGCCGGGCGGTGGCCGGGATGAGAAAAGAGTGCCTTATCGTCAACCTGCCGGGCAGCCCCAAAGCCGTTGCCGAGTGCCTGGAGGTGATAATGCCGGTACTGCCCCACGCCGTGGATGTTATTAAAGGAAGGGTGCCCGAGCACACCATTCCCATCACCGGGCCTAACACGGGGCCTAACACGGGGAAGGATTAGACAAGTGCAGATTGATATTTTGACCCTGTTTCCCGAGATGTTCCAGGGCGTCTTTGACTCCGGCGTCATTAAGCGGGCTATAGACCAGGGGCTGGTCGGCATCGGCCTGCATAATTTCCGCGAACACAGCCACGATAAGCACCACACCGTGGATGACTATCCCTACGGCGGCGGCGCTGGCATGGTGCTCAAGCCCGAGCCCATCTTTGAGGCTGTTGAGTCAATAAAAGGGGAGGCTGATATACCCGTTATCCTGCTCAACCCGCAGGGCCGCCTATTCTCCCAGAAAGTAGCCGAGGAGTTCTCACGGTACCGCCGCATGATTATCATCTGCGGCCGCTACGAAGGGGTTGACGAGCGGGTAAGCCAGCATCTGGCCACCGACGAAATCAGCATCGGCGATTATGTCCTTACCGGAGGTGAGATAGCGGCTATGGTAGTCATCGATGCCGTGGTCAGGCTGCTGCCCGGGGTTCTGGGTTCGGAGTTATCACCGCTGGAGGATTCCCATGTCGCCGGGCTGTTAGAGTACCCCCAGTACACCCGCCCCCCCGGCTACCGGGGGTGGCCGGTTCCCGAAATCCTGCTTTCGGGTAACCACGCCCGGATCGCCGGCTGGCGGCGGGAGCAGTCTATACGGCGCACCTGTGAGCGCCGCCCCGAGCTGCTTGATAAAGTCGAGCTCAGCCCGGAGGAAAAACGGTTAGTAGAGAAATTGAGGTAATATTATGGATACGAGCACGATATTCGAAAACAAGACCAATCCCAATATCCCCACCTTAGCCCCCGGCGATACGGTGAAAGTCAGTGCCAAGATTGCCGAGCGGGGCAAGGAGCGAACCCAGCTTTTTCAGGGGGTGGTCATCAAGGTCACCCGCGGCGCCGACGGTGGCCGGTTCACCATCAGGCGTGTCGCCCGCGGCATAGGCGTTGAGCATACCTTTGCTTTCGCCTCGCCGCTGGTGGAAAAGGTGGAGGTGACGCGGCACGGCAAGGTGCGCCGGGCCAAGCTCTATTACATGCGCGGGCTCAGCAGCAAGGCGGCCCGTACCAAGGAAAGACAGGTGAAAGAATAGGGGAAGGGATGCGGTATGCTGAGGTTAGCGTTAATTCGCCGATAGCCCAGCGCCGGACATTCAGCTACAGCCTTCCAGCCGGCCTGGGCATTAATATCGGGCAGGCGGTGTGGGTTCCCTTTGGCGACAAGCTGCTCCAGGGCGTCGTTCTGGAGCTAAAGCCCCACCCCGCCGTGGAGGAGACCAAAGATATAGCCGGGGTCATTGAGCCCCGCCCCCTCCTATCCCCGGCCCACGTGTCCCTGGCCCGATGGATAAGCCAGTATTATTTATCCCCCCTCTTTGACGCCGTGGCTCTAATGCTGCCGCCCGGTTTTGAGCGCCGGGCGCTTACTTTTATCAGCGCTACCCCAGTCACCGGTGATTTTGATTTATCCACCCTCACCCCGGAGCAGAGGCAGGTCTGGCA
>JAUWGI010000007.1 GCA_030606505.1 Deltaproteobacteria bacterium | reverse complement strand
AGAAGCCGGCACCGGGAGCCATGTAGTTTTTCTTAAAGAAGTCGACGGGGTCCAGGTCGGCCTTCTCCATAACCACCGTCAGCAGCGGTAAGAGCGCGCAGTTTAACTCCTGCCCACCGAAACCCCTGACCACCCCCGAGGGGCTGCGGTTGGTGCATACCAGCTGGGGTTGCAGGTTCCAGTTGGGGCACCTTATCAAAAGCTGCGTCTCGCCGAGGCCGACGGCGACCTGGACCTGGGCCATCTCCGAAGCGGCACCGGTATCGACAAACCATTCGCCCTGGAGAGCCGTTACCGTACCGTCCTTCTTTATGCCTATCCTGGCATGAATTCGGGAGCCTAACCTCAGCGTGTAGGCATTAAAATGCTCTTCCTTAGTAAAATATACTTTGACCGGACTACCCGCCGCTTTAGCCAGTGCCGCTGCATGAACCATAGGTATCATATTGGCATTTTTGGTCCCATAACTACCGCCGCACTGGGTACCAATAACCCGTATATCAATGAGCCCCAGGAGAGGTTGTCCAAAATTACGGTTCATCGGCACCGATTGCGACGCCGTGTAGAGGGTCAGATGCTCGGGGTCTTCCCAGCTAGCTATCACTCCCGGTGGCTCTGGGGGGAGGGGGTTGGGGATGTTTTCGTAGGCGCAGGTGGCTTCCTCGATAATGTCAGCCTCACTAAATCCCTTTTCCACATCACCCATAACCAGTTCTTGCAGGGCTTTTTCCCCGATGGCACGGAAACCACGCGGGAAAACATTACCGGGAATTCTCTCGTGGAGCTGAGGCGCTCCGGGCCTGGCCGCTTCCTCCATGTCATAGACGGCCGGCAGTTGTTCGTACTCTACATCTATTAGTTCCAACGCCTCATTGGCTGTTTCCTCAGTCTCTGCCGCCACCAGAGCGACAGCATCCCCAACGAAACGCATTGTGCTGTCCAGGACAGGGCGGTGATAGGGCACCCCACCCATCCACCCGGGGACATTCTTATAGGTGAGTACCGCCTTAACACCGGGGTATACCTCTGCCTTACTGGTGTCGATATTCTTGATATGTGCATGGGGATACGGACTTCGCAAAACCTTCCCGTACAGCATTCCCGGCAGCTTCATATCATCAATATACTGTGCTCTTCCCGTTACGATTGCCCGTGCATCTTTCCGCGGTGTTGCCTTTCCTATATGCCTATATTCCTCACCCATTCATATCACCTGCCTTTTCCAGCTACTGCTAGGATTGCTTTGATAACCAAATAATGACTTACACACCGGCAATAGTGTCCTGCCAGCTCTTGCTTTATGTCCTCTTCCGTTGGTGAAGGGTTTTTATCCAGCAGTGCTTTGGCGCTCAAGATTATGCCCGGGGTACAGAACCCGCACTGAAAGGCTGTGTAGTCGATAAAGGCCTGCTGGAGCGGGTGTAACTCCCCGGTTTCTCTCTTTTCCAGACCCTCGATGGTGGTTATGTTCTTACCGTTACACTCCACGGTCAACATCGTGCAGGATAGAACCGCCTCTCCGTCCATGAGAACCGTGCAGGCGCCGCAGGAACCGTGGTCGCAGGCTATCTTGGTTCCGGTGTAGCCCAGCGTTTCCCTGAGTGTATAAGCCAGTGTGTGGTCAGGGTTGACGTCTTTACCGACCGCAAGCTCGTGCCGCTTCCCATTCACAGTGAGACTGATATTCTTCTCCGCGGTTGCCACCCCCTGGCTTGCTCCCCCCTCATCTCTATTCGTTTTCATTGCTATCTCCCAGCTTAGAATTTAAACCCTTGCTTGCTCCCCCCGAAATCACATTTTAATATAGCCAGGGCGAGAAAGCAAAGTTTTTGCTAAGGGTGAAGTTCAATGCCGCTAACCAAAGGTCGCCCGTTCGAATCTAACCCACAAGTTTGAAAATAAATTAGCAAGCCATTTTGTGTGCTGATTTGTTTTTTCCTCACGTGTAGACAGGCTAAAACGGATTCAATATATACCCGCGTCTAATCTTGACATACGTAGCTGATATGAAATAAGTCAGCAAAAACCCGATTACAGCCATAGTTAGAGCAAGTATCAGTAAGCTGTAAACTATACCGAGCGAGGATGCCGAAAAGGGGAATAATCTCTCAGCACCGAGGCCAGTTACAAGCCCCAAGAAATTTATCAAGAGAAAAAGCAATACTAAACATCCCAAACCAGACAAGGAGCCTTTTATGTCCGACGGGCTTAGTCTGATATTTGAGGCCACGCAAATGGATAAATAGCAAAAGACCCAAAACCTCCAGCTGGTTAAATTGGAGATGGTAAATATTAACTTAACGATAGTCAACGCCGAGGCCCGAATAACCTCAAAATAACTCCCTATCAAGCAGCTATTATCAATCTCGCCGACCCTGGCTGAGATAGAATCCCAGGCCAGCGAACTATCTGGAATCAGGAAATAGAATATTGCGAACAGCACGGCACTCCCGAGTATTACCGGGCCGATGCCGATGAATAAATTGCCCAATACCTGCCATGGATTTGAACGGTTCCATTGGTGAGATACGTAACCCAGTGTTCCTGTAAGCGGATCCGGCTTGAAAAATTTAATCTCCACAATCTTGTGCATGAAAATAACACAGAAAATGGCATGCCCCAACTCATGAACCGGTGTCCCCAGCCAGACTACAATATATATTCCTTTGTTCCCAAATGCCCTTTCTATAGATCTGAAGGTAAAGAGCGAGATGAGATGTATCAACAGGCCAAAAATAAAAACACCGGCCAATAAAGAAGCCATCTGGCCAAATGTGGTCATGAGCAGATCCTTGATGAAAACCAGTATGAGCATATTGGTTGAATGATATCCAGACCATGTGAGACTGTCAATAATCAGAAGACGATCCTGCACAATTCATCTAAAAGTGCAGAGGTAATTTGAAACTAGGCAAGGATGGTCTTGACACTGGATTACTGACAGCGTACAGGAAAGTCAGAAAGGAGGCAAGCGGCCTCCGCCTTTTATCCTGCCTGCTTTACACGCAGGGGGTCAGAGGTTCGAGTCCTCTAGCACCCACCATAGTGTACAATTTGTACCGAAATTTTATTTCACTATTGCCGGCGGTGTCCCGTTTACCCTGACGATTTACACACCCAATATCAGAGCAACAAATCAACTATCCAGGATACCTGGCTAAATGATAATTAACTGTCTATTGACAACATAAACCGCCTGGATTATAATTACAACCAGGTGCAATTACGATGAGTTGCGTTGTCACATTCAAGGAAAAGGGATTTAAGCTTACTCCGCAGCGTAAACTAATCATGGACATCATCCATGATAATGAGGCCCACCTCACCACCGAGAAAATCATCACCCATGTCCAAGCTAGAATGCCGGGGGTACATAAGTCAACCATATACCGCACTCTGGAACTCTTGGAAAAGGCCGGCTGTGTGTACAAAAGCGCACTGGGCGACAAGTTCATCTATCACCACCCCGAAGAAGGGCACCACCATCACCTGGTATGCCGTAAATGCGGCCAGTCCATAGACTGCGATGAAGACATTTTTGCACCGGTGGAGAGGTCAATCGGGGAGGAATACGGCTTTCACATTGATTTCAAGCATATAGTTATGAGCGGACTCTGTAAAGAGTGCCGGAGAAAGACTAGTTAGGGAACCAATATATTTTTTTGCCAGTATAATGCGACTAGTTGCAATTGCGCTCTTTTGCAAAGAATGATTAGATACCGAGCCAGGCGATGCCTGCAATGTCCGTCTCGGAAGCGTCTTATTAAAACAAGGAGGTCTTATGAAAAAGAAAGCCATTTTTACTGCCATTCCCCTGCTGATTCTGGTCATGGTCTTGGCCGGCTGTCCCGGAGGTGGGGCGACGGGGACGCTCGAGTTTTACGCCAACGGAGAGGACTTTGTGCGCCAGGGATTTGTCTCCAAGGACGGCTGGAGCATCCAGTTTGACCATGTCTATATAACCCTGGACGGTATCGCCGCCTACCAGACCGACCCCCCCTATGACCCCCAGACGGGAGATGACATCAGTGGCGACTTCACCCTCCGCCTCGCTGGAGCATACACCATTTACCTGGCGGAGGGTGGCACCAGCGCTCCGCCGATACTGGTGGGTAAGGTTTTAGAGGCGCCGGTTGGTCACTACAACGCCATCTCCTGGAAGATGGCCAGGGCGGATTCAGGCCCAGCCACCGGCCATTCCCTGGTAATGATTGGCACCGCCCAGAAGGATGGGCAGAGTATAGACTTCGTTATTAATGTTGAAGAAGAATGCGAATACCAGTGCGGCGAGTACGTCGGTGATGAGCGCAAGGGCATTCTGTCCGACGGCGGCACAGCCGACCTGGAGATGACCTTCCACTTCGACCACATCTTCGGCGACGCCGACACGCCGGCAGATGACGAGCTCAACCTGGCCGCCATCGGCTTTGAGCCTTTCGCCAGTGGCGCTCAGGGTAAAGACGTGATAAATATGGCCGAGATGCACCTGGGGCACGTTGGAGAGGGCCACTGCCACTGCGGCTGCCACTGATTCTCGCCAGAGTGACGGTATAACCCGATAGTGCCCCATGGCCAGAGGAGCGCGAAATGCCTAAGAAGTGGAGAGTTATAGCTGCTGTTATCGGGGTGCTGGTGTTGGGCCTGCTCCTGCCGACGGAAGCGCTGGCTCACGGGGTCAGCATCGAATACACCAGCGATATAGAGATTACGATTGCAGCCAGGTATGATACCGGTACCCCTATGGCCGGTGCCCAGGTGGCGGTTTACGCCCCCGACGACTCCTCTACCCCCTGGCTTACCGGCGTCTGTGATGACGAGGGCCGCTTTAGCTTCACCCCCGATGCCTCCAGGCCCGGTATCTGGGATGTCCAGGTACGCCTGGCCGGGCACGGTGGCATGGTGCATATCCCCGTCGGCGAAGACACCGCCTCCACCGGCGGCGTCGGCGGTTATAGCTACCTCCAGATTGCACTGATGGCCGCCTGCGTTATCTGGGGAAGTATAGGTACAGCTCTCTATTTCCGGCGGAGGCGGCCGGCCTGATGCATATCCCCGACGGCATTCTCCCCATACAGGTAACCGCAGCCGGATACGCCGCCACCGCCGCCGTCACCTGGTATTCCCTGCGGAAGATAAAGCAGAAAGAAGACCCGCGCCAGGATATTCCCAAAGCCTCTTTAATGACAGCGGCCTTTTTCGTCGTCTCGCTGATTCATATACCGATTCCCCCCACCAGCGTTCACCTGGTGCTGAACGGCCTTATGGGCGCTCTCCTTGGCTATTATGCCTTTCCGGCTATTCTCATCGGGTTGTTCTTTCAGGCGGTAATGTTCGGCCACGGCGGGCTTACCACCCTGGGGGTGAACGCCATCATAATGGGGCTGCCAGCCATCATAGCCACCTATATCTTCCGTCTGCGCAAAATAGGCAACCAAGAAAGCCCTCGCAAGAACGGCGTTTTCGGCTTTTTATCCGGTTTCGTGGCTATAGGACTTTCAGTAGCCATGTTCGTGGCCATTTTGCTCACCAGCCTGCCGGCTGATTTGAACGCAGTGGTAGAGCAAGCCGCCATATTCGCCCTGGCTATCGCCCACCTGCCGCTTATGCTTATCGAGGGCGTCATAACCGCCTTTCTAGTCGTCTTTCTGCGGCGGGTGCGGCCCACCATGCTGGACAGCCTATGAAGTTAGCAATAGACGAATACGCCAGCCTGAACTCGCCTTTCCACCGCTGGGACCCTAGGTACAAGCTGGTCGGCCTTATCATTCTGATTTTTGCTTTCTCCTTTATCCGGGACCTTCGCCTGCTGCTGGCGATGGTGCTGGTCACCGCCGCCATCTACATTATCTCCGGGCTGCCCGCCCGCTTCATACTAAGGTGGCTGCGTTTTCCCTCTTTCATCATCCTAGTGATAGTGCTCACCCTGCCCTTCCTTTCCGGGGAACAGGTAATAGCCAGTCTCGGCCCCCTGGCGCTGCGCCAGGAGGGGCTGCTGGCGGCGCTTCTGATTGCCGTCAGGTTTGCCTGCATCGTCACCGTCGGCATCACCCTGCTCGTCGGCACGACACACCTGCTCAACAGCATCAAAGCCATGAGGGCGCTGGGGCTGCCCCTCATCATGGCCGATATGGCCCTGCTTACCTTCCGCTACCTTAATGAGCTGGGGCAGGACCTGAGCCTAATGTTAACCTCGATGAGACTCCGTGGCTTTCGCCAGCGCAGTTTAAGCCCCGCCGGGCTAAGAACCTTCGCCTGGCTAAGCGGCAGCCTGCTGGTGCGCAGTTATGAGCGCTCAGAGTGGGTCTACCGGGCAATGATTCTGCGGGGCTACGGCCAGTCCTCCCGACCGCAGGGAGAATACCAGGCCCGCCCCAGAGACGCACTCATTCTGGGGGCTATTGTCCTCACCGCCGCCGCCCTGGTCGCCGGTGACGTCTTGCTCGGGCACAATATTGCCGCTATACTACAGTGATCGGAAGATGGACGAGATATTAGAAGCGAGGACGTTACAACCGGAAACCACCCGACCCGTGCTCACCGCCAATGGGGTCTGGTTCTCCTATCCGGACAACCCCAGCGTTTTGAAGGATATAGCCCTCGAGGTGATGCCGGGGCAGAGGGTGGGGTTAATCGGCCCCAACGGTGCCGGCAAGACCACCCTTTTCCTGGTTATCTGCGGCATGTTGAAACCCAGCGCTGGAGAAATCTCCCTGCTGGGCAGACCCGTTGCCTTCGGTAAGTTCAACCCCCAGGTGGCCCTGGTCTTTCAGAACCCGGATGACCAGCTTTTCTGCCCATCGGTAAGAGACGACGTCGCCTTCGGTCTCCAGAACATGGGACTCCCCAGGGAAGAGGTGGAGGCGAGAGTAGAAGAGGCACTATCAACCGTGGGGGTGAGCCGACTCGCCGACAGACCGGTGCATCACCTCTCGGAAGGAGAGAAGCGCATAGTATCAATTGCCAGCGTGCTGGCTATGCGCCCGGAGCTGGTTATGTATGATGAGCCCAGCGCCAATCTGGACATCCGCTCCCGGCGGCGACTTATTCACCTCTTGCAGTCATCAGCCGAGACCATCCTGGTCGCCTCTCACGACCTTGAGCTCGTCTTGGAGGTATGCGAGCGCGTCATACTAATAGACGAGGGTAGAATCGTTGCCGACGGCGAGCCGCGGGAAATCATGGGTGACGAGCAACTGATGGAAGCCCACGGCCAGGAGAAACCCCACTCGCTCATCCCCCACCAGATACCCCACCATTAGGCGTTCTACAAGCAATACTTAAAAGTCATCTGTTGAAACATGACTTCAATAATCGTATAATTCCAAACGAGGACACAATAGAGATACGGCAAATCTGCAATCATAGCCTGTAACCGGCTATAAGCCAGAAAGGAGAACATCTGAGTACGTTGAAACCAGACAAGAAAGTCCCGGTATCTGAAGATGAAATAAATTTTTCTGTGAACGGGGATTTATATAAAGTGAGGGTCCAGTCGAACTGGACCCTTCAATATGTGCTCCACGATGAACTTGGGTTGACCGGAAGCAAAGAACTTTGCAATGAGGGGGCCTGTGGTGCTTGTGCTGTGATTATAGACGGGAGACCGGTCCTCTCATGCATGACTCTGGCCATAGAGTGTGATGGCCAGACAATAGAGACTGTAGAAGGAATCGCTAGAGCCAAGCACCCACTTGTTGAAGCCTATGTCAAGCATAGCTGCATGCAGTGCGGTTACTGCACGCCTGGTTTTATAGTTACCGCCAAAGCCCTGCTGGACAAAAATCCCAGCCCGGCAGAAGAGGAAATTAAAGAGGCTCTTGTCGGTAACCTGTGTCGGTGTGGCACATATCCCCAACACATCAAAGCCGTACTAGAGGCAGCTAATAATTTGCACCGGGGGCAGCCAATATGAGCAGCGATGAAATGTCAAAAATACAAGAGCTGTTTGATAATTTAAAGAGCGATAAATATCCCTTAGAGGAGTACCGGAGCGTAGGTAAACGCGGCGTACGCCGGATAGACGGCTATGAGAAGGCAACTGGATATGCAAAGTATACGATGGACGTCCAACTGCCCGGGATGCTGTACGCAAGATTCCTTACATCCCCTTACCCCCATGCCGAAATAAAGAGCCTGGACACCAGCAAGGCCGAGGCGCTGCCCGGCGTAAGAGCGGTACTGAGGTATGACGACCCGGAGCTGCCACCCGGGGCGGACCTGGGTGGACATGAAACATCAGACGTACCAGTTCTACCCAAGGTAGCTCACTTCCAGGGAGAAGAGGTGGGTGCTATTGTCGCTGCTGATAGCGAGGAAATAGCCGAGCACGCGCTGGCGCTAATAGAAGCAGAGTGGGAAGAGCGCCCCTTTGTCCTGGACCCAGAGGAAGCGATGCAGCCGGGTGCTCCTTTAGTCAATCCTGAGGCGTTTCCTGACGGTAATATTACCAACCAGGATCAAGGTATAGATGTGGAAGAGCACGGTGATGTGGAGAAAGGCTTTGCCGAGGCTGATAAGATAGTTGAATTCAAGTTCAGCCAGGGCCTTAATACCTGGATTGGGCCGGAATGCCCCTGCGGTGTGTTCCGATGGAACGGGGAGTACCCCGAGGTCTGGGTTAAACAGCAACGCCCACATATATGTAAACGTGCCATTGCTTCCTGGTTCGGCGGCATACCCATGAACAAGATTCAGATTCATTGTCTTTACCAAGGCGCCAGTTTCGGCGGGTGGAGCCAGATGCCCTGGAACATGGGAGGGCATTACTGCGCTGCCGTCATCGCCAAGAGGACGGGCAGGCCGGTCAAGTGGATGTTTAACCGGCGGGAAGACTTCTACGGTGGTGAGATGGACATAGGCATATACTACTTTAAGGCAGGCGCTAAACTGGATGGGACGATTACCGCCGTAAAAGGGAGAGCTGTAGTTGTCAACCAGGGAATGCCGGTATTCGGTTTTGTCAAGCATTTTGCCGAAAACACCAGGATTCCCAACATATATGGCAAGACAGAAGCAGTGCTGGTAAACAAGGGGCCAACAACGGCAACACGCTGTGAACAGAACTCAAATTGCTATTGTCTCAATGAGGTATTCAGTCATCTGGCGGATGCGCTGGGGCTTGACCCGGTAGAGGTTGCGCTTAAAAACGATGGCGCCGAGGGCCACGATATAACATGGCTAAATGAGCAGAAGACAAAGCTAGGATTCCCGGTCAAAGATAGCCTGAAGGAGTGCGTAGAGAAGGGGAAAGCAGCCATCGGTTGGGATGAGAAGTGGCATCTACCGGGAACAAAGAGACTCCCCAACGGTAAGCTGCACGGGTTGGGCTTTACCTGGACACATGAGTGGGATGATTCGGGAGGAACGAGTGAAATAGCGATACGCATTGAACGCAACGATGGAACAGCCACTATCCTGGGGTGTCGCTCCGACGTTGGGGTTAATGCTGAGACAGCTTACTGCCAGGTTGCCGCCGATGAACTGGGGATGCGAATAGAGGATGTCCATTACAAGGCGCAAGTCGATGCCACTTTCTTTGCCATGACACCTGATACATCCACCAATATGTCGGTTAACGGGTTTGCCGTCAGGAATGCTGCCAGACTTCTGAAGCGACAGGTTCTTGAAGCCGCCACAATTCGCAGGGGTGTGACGCAACTGGGTAGCGCGCCACCTGCCTTCCCGGGCAAGAAGCCTGAGGATCTGGACATCAAAGATAGTGTAATCTACGAGAAAGCAAATCCGTCAAATAGAAAGACGCTGGCAGAACTGGCTAAATTTGCCGGTGCTCAGGGTCCTATCTGCTCACCTAAAGGCGAACCATTTAGAACCGGCCAGCCGTATCTCCAGTATACCTACACTCAACCTCTCTTTGCCCACTCCTGGCAAGTTCAGATGGGGACTTACGCAGACGTACGTCTCCGTTTCTGCCGGCAGGCACATTTCATGGAAGTCGAGGTAGATGAAGAAACCGGGGAGGTCGAGGTGAAGAAGGTAGTTACTGTCAATGATGTTGGCCGGGTAATAAATTGGGAGGGTTGCGAAGGGCAGCAGTACGGTGGAGCTTATATGGGGATAGGCAGGGGTCGAAGTGAGGAAGTTGTCCATGACCCACTGACCGGTGTCATGCTTAACGGCAATCTTCTAAATTATAAAATACCGACCATGCTTGACATCGGCTCCATAGACACTATCCTTGTGGAAACAGGAATGGGCTATGGCCCCTATGGGCTTGTTGGTATCGGTGAGGACGTAGCCACCGTCACTCCTACGCTTATTGGCCCCGCTGTCCACAACGCTATCGGCAAATGGGTCGATGACTTCCCGATCACCCCGGACAGAGTACTTAAGGCATTAGGGAAAGCTTAGGAAGCCAAAAAGAACTAGGGAGCACAGGGTTCACATAATGAGAAGATTCAAACACATAAATGCGTTATCAGCAGAAGAGGCAACCTCAATCCTCAAGGAGTATGGGGAGAAGGCGAAGGTCATCGCCGGTGGTACTGACCTGGTGGGTCAAATGAAGGATAACATATTGCCTGAGCACCCGGAGGTCATAGTAAATATCAAGACCATATCCGACCTGGACTATATCAGGGAAGAGGGCCAAACGCTGAGGATAGGTGCTCTAACCAGGCTCGAAGACATCGCCCAAGACAGGTTGGTAAAGGATAGGTATTCTATACTGGCTGAGGCAGCCCATAGAACCGCTTCCCCACATATCAGGGAGATGGGTAGTATAGGCGGTAATATCTGCCAAAGCAACAGGTGCTGGTACTACTGGGTGCCTGATAACAGGTTCTACTGTGCCAGAAAAGGCGGCAGGGTGTGCTATGCCTTAACCGGGGATGGCAGATACCATTCCATATTCGGTGGCACCAGAGTAAACAGCACGCCTTGCTCCACCGATTGCCCGGCTAACGTAGACATACCTTCCTACCTGAGCAAAATCAGGGACGGTGACCTGGCAGGAGCCGCCGAGATACTGCTTACTTTCAACCCCCTCCCCGCAATAACAGGGAGGATCTGTCCCCATTTCTGCGAGAGCGAGTGCAATCGGGGCGAGTTCGACGAACCAGTATCCATTAAGGGCATCGAGAGGTTCATCGGGGATTACATCCTTGAGAACGCAGGCGAAATCATCACCCCCCCTGAAGGCAACATTGAGAAGAGTATAGCCATTATTGGTTCGGGTCCGGCAGGCCTCTCAGCAGCATACTACCTCAGGAGGCTTGGCTATAGCGTAACCGTTTTTGAGATGATGGAAGAAGCGGGTGGACTGCTCACCTATGGTATACCACCGTACCGGCTGCCAAAGGACGTTGTTAGGCGGCAGCTCAAAGCTCTTGAGGGTATAGGAATTGAGTTCAAGCTCAAGTCTAATGTCGGTAAGGATACAAGTGTGAAACTCATGAACAGCTTTGATGCTGTATTCATGGCGTGCGGAGCCTGGAAAGAAAGGCCATCAGGGGTGGAGGGCGAGGAACTGATGATGTCTGGCCTGGAGTTCCTGAAAAATTCGAACCGCGGGGTTAGAGAAGTCCCGGGCAAGAAAGTAGCCGTTATCGGCGGTGGTAACGCCGCCGTAGACGTGGCCAGAACACTGTTGAGGCTGGGAGCTGAACCGGTAATTGTCTACCGGCGCAGCCGGGCAGAGATGCCAGCGATAAAGGAGGAGGTGGAAAAGGCGGAGGAGGAAGGCATCAAGATCCAGTTCCTTACCCAACCAGTGGCCGCATCGAAGAAGGGGGGCAAGATAGTCCTTAAGTGCACAAAAATGCGGCTTGGGCCTTTAGATGATACGGGAAGAGCTAAGCCCGTGCCTGTAGCGGGCTCGGAATTTACCACCGAGTTTGATGCGGTAATGAAGGCAATCGGGGAAGAACCAGACACTTCAGCTATCCCCGGCGAGTTCCTGGACAAGAATGGACGGCTGAAAGTGGATGCCTCGACGTATTCCCTGGGCAAAAATGCCTTTGCTGGAGGGGATTTCATTACTGGCCCGGCAACAGTTGTTGCCGCCATAGCTGCCGGAAGGAAAGCGGCAAGCTCCATAGACCAGTATCTTGGAGGTAAGGGAACACAATATAACGACAGCGAGGTGGGTAAGCTTCCGGAGAAATTCAACAGTTCATGCCTCAAGAAAACAAGCCGGGCTAATACCCCGGAGCTCCCGGCGGCAAAGAGGGTTAAGAGCCTAGATATTGAGGATGTTGATAGTCTGGATTCAAGTGCCGTCGAAACCGAAGCAAATAGATGTTTCAATTGCAGCTGTGTGGCGGTTAACTCCTCAGACATGGCCCCGGCGTTGATAGCTCTGGAGGCTAAAATCAAAACCACAAAGAGGATTATTGAAGCCGATGAGTTCTTCGCCGTAGACGGCGATAAGACCACGGTTCTGGATAATGATGAGATAGTGACAGAAATTGAAGTCCCAATACCTGGTGCCAGCACCAGGTCCACGTTCACCAAGTTTGCGCTCAGGAAGTCGATAGACTTCCCCATAGTTAGCTGTGCCGCAGCCATAAAGAGTGAGAAGGGAGCAGTGAAGTCAGCCAGGATATGCCTGAACGCGGTATACAACATGCCTTACCGGGCAACCAGGGCCGAGAAGTACATCAGGGGTAAACCGATTAACGATTCAAGTGCCGAAGAGGCGGCTAATGCCATCGCCGCCGACACCTGCCCATTAATAAATAACAGGTACAAGATTCAGATAGCCAAGACGCTGGTTAAAAGAGCCATATTAGCCTGTAATTCTAAATCGGGGGGTGAAAGATGAAAGCCTTAAGGTGGTATGCCAGAAAAGACCTTCGCTATGAAGATGTACCCGAACCGTCTCCAGGGCCGGGGCAGATAAAAGTGAAAGTTGACCTGGCGGGTATCTGCGGTACCGACTTAAAGGAATACGCCGATGGCCCCGGCATGATTGATCCCACCAAAGTGCCGATAATTTTAGGGCATGAGTTCGTTGGCAGAATCGCCGAGTTGGGTGAGGGAGTAACCAACTTTAAAGTTGGAGAGCGGGTAACCGGATTGGGTTATTGGTACTGTGGCGAATGCTATTACTGTAAAAGAGCGATGTACAATATTTGCGTGAACGCGGGTTTCACAGGTCTGACCGCGGAAGGCTGTATGACTGAGTACGTGGTCATTCCCAGTTATGCGGCTTATAAACTTCCCGATTCGGTGTCTGATGAACTCGGGGCTCTGGTCGAGCCTCTGGCGGTGGCTTTTCATGCCGTTCAGCAGGGTAATGTCCGTACCGGGGATACCATGGCTATTGTGGGCTCAGGTACTATCGGCCTTTGCGTTCTGCTGGCGGCCAGGGCTGCTGGAGCAAATAATATCTACGTTGTGGATAAGGTTAAACGCAGAGGTGAACTTGCTTTGGCTATGGGAGCTACCGCGTTTATCAGTCCCGAGGACGAAGACCCGGAACAGCGGGTAAAAGACCTGACCGATGGGCTGGGGGCGGATGTATCTTTTGAGTGTGTTGGTATTCAGGCCACTGCCCAGCTGGCCCAAAAGTTAGCCCGAAGCGGCGGCAACATTGTGATTGTAGGGGTCTTTGAAGCACCTGCCTCAATGGACCTTTTCGACTTGATGTTTAACCAGAAAACTATGGTGGGCAGCCCCATTTATGTCCACGAGGCCAAGACGGTTATCGCTCTGCTGGCTGATAAAAGAATTGACCCTGGCAAACTGATTACCGCCAAAGTGCCGCTTAAAGACGCCGTAGAAATGGGGTTTGAGAAACTGGTTACCAATAAGGAAGATAACATCAAAATATTACTTCAGGTTGACGTTGCTTAATCTGTGAGGTTATTTTTTAGCCCGAGTGTCGGCTTGGATACTCGGGCTAGAGATCCCAGAAGCTATGCAGCTGCTGGAAATCAATCAGCCCGTTCTCGGCCACGTTTTCAATCTCGACGCCGGCCTCGACGGCGGCCGCCACCGGATTAAGACCGCCCAGCTGGACAATACCAATCCGGTTCAGGGCTACCGGAATCTGGCAGAGCGGCTCACTGGTATCGCCCACGGCATAGACGCCGCCGATGCCGACTTCCTTGAGCAGGGCTATCTTCTCCTCGACGACCTCCCTGGCCGGCGCCGGAATTGTCCGAAAAACACCCAGTATTTTACCAGTCCCCGTCCTGGCGGCTTCGCCCACGCTGGTCATCCTGGCCCGGATAAACTGCTCGGAGGGGTCGACGGAGGTACCGGCATAGTCGATTATAGCCACAAAGCGCCTGGGATTTAACTTTCTTACTTCGAGTACGCCGCCAAACCGGAACTCCATAGGGACTCCGCCTTTGAGCAGCACGCCATTTATGGCCACACTGCAAACGGTGGCCAGACCGATTTTACCGGCGGGCACAACCACCGCCCCCAGCTTCTCCCCCTCCGGCGCCGTGGCTACCAGCTCGCTGACGCAAATCCCGGCCTTGAAGGCGTCCTTCATCGCCGAAAGCGCCTTTTTGTACTTGTCCTTACCAATGAGCGAGGTGTTTATGGGTAACCGGCCGCTGCGCTTTTCGGGGTCAAAGGTGGTCTGGTAGGCCAGCAATTCCAGCTTCTCGCGTACGAAACCCAGGTGCTGCGGGGCCAGGGCCTCTTTGACTTCCCGCCGCCCCTCCTCGGTAATCATCCGTCCATCCCGGCCCTCCGGCAGGGTATAGCCGCGCTCGTCGGCTATCCTCAGGTGATACCTGACCGCCCTCTCGCTCAAGAAAACCCCCTCGTCCTCAAGCCGGCGAGCAATAGTGATTGACCCCAGGGGTTCCGAGGACTCACTTAAGACCTTGAGAATTAATATCAGCTTGCCTTCGGCGTCGGAGCCGACAACCTGTTCCGCCATCAGCTTCTCCACTTCCTTGTTGCGATTTTCCCGTATTATACCACGCCTTACCCAGAAAACGAATAGCCTGTGGTAGAGAGTCTTTAGCCCTACGAGCCTTTGAAGCGGTTGGTTATGGGCAGCCTGCGGTCTCGGCCGAAGGCCCTGGGGGTTATCTTAACCCCCGGCGGTGCCTGGCGGCGCTTGTACTCGCTGGTGTCTACCAGCCGGGCCGCCCGCCTGACCACCTTTTCATCGTTGCCCAGGGCGATTATCTGCTCCACGCTCTTATCTTCCTCGACATAGGCCGTAAGCACCGGGTCAAGCCGCTCATACGAGGGCAGGGTATCGGTATCTTTCTGCTCGGGCCTCAGCTCCGCCGACGGAGGTTTATCGATAATAGCCGCCGGTATTAGCTCGGCGCCGGAAAGCTGGTTCCGGTAGCTGGCCAGCTCATAGACCATGGTCTTGGGCACATCCTTTATCACGGCAAAACCTCCGGCCATGTCCCCGTACAGTGTGGTGTAGCCGGTGGCCATCTCGCTCTTGTTGCCGGTGGCCAACACCAGCCAGCCGAACTTGTTGGACAGCGCCATCAGCAGATTCCCCCTGATGCGGGCCTGGATATTCTCCTCGGCTACATTGGGTTCCGTCCCCTTAAAAGCTTCAGCCAGCGTATCCAGATAGGCTTTAAATATTTTCTCGATGGGGATGGTCAGCAGCTTGATGCCCAGATTTTTGGCCAGAAGCTCGGCGTCGGAAAGGCTGCCGGGGGAAGAGTACCGGGAAGGCATGGCCACCCCCACCACGTTGGACTTGCCCAACCCGTCAACGGCAATGGCCGCCACCAGGCTCGAATCCAGCCCCCCGGAAAGACCGATTAATACCTTCTCAAAGCCGTTCTTGCGGACATAGTCGCCAGTGCCCAGCACCAGCGCATCATAGACCTCGCCGGGCAGGCCACTCAGCTCAACCTTTCTAGGGGGTAAGGCCGGTTTTTCGGCGCCGAACGGAGCCTCGGATACCACTACTCTTCGGGTGGGCCATAGCTGCTCCTCGGTAAGCAACGAATCTTTGCGCCACCTGGGGTCATGCAGACGCGTGCGGAAGACCGATTCAACATCCAGGTCGGCTACTATCAGGTCCTCCTCAAACTGTTTACCCCGGGCCAGCAGCTGCCCCTTTTCGTCCACCGCTATACTGTTGCCGTCGAAGACCAGTTCATCCTGCCCCCCCACCAGGTTGGTGTGAGCAAAGATAGCCACATTATCCACGGCGCGGGTGGCTATCATTCTTTCCCTCTGGTCCACCTTGCCGAAGTGATAGGGCGAAGCGCTTATGGTAACGATAACCTCGGCCCCGGCGCTGGCCTGGGCGGTAGCCGGCCCCTCCTCGTACCAGATATCCTCGCAGATATTGATGCCGACCCCGATTCCCCCGATGATATAGACCGGGCATTCGCTCCCCGCCCGGAAGTAGCGGTTCTCATCAAAGACGCCGTAGTTGGGCAGGTATATCTTGTGATAGACGCCGATAAGTTTGCCGTCATAAATTACGGCCGCCGCATTGTAGATATCCTCTTTGGTATCAACGAAGCCGACGACGACAACCAGCCCCGATGAAGCCTCGATAACTTTATCCAGCGAGCGCAGGTTCTCGGCGATAAACTTGGGCTTAAAGAGGAGGTCTTCGGGCGGATAGCCGCAGGTAGCCAGTTCCGGTAAAGCCAGCATATCCACGCCCAGAGACCTGGCTTCTTTAATGGCATCCAGGATTTTTCGCCGGTTGCCGGCAAAATCGCCCACGGTGGCGTTGAGCTGAGCCATCCCAATGCGCAGCCGACGGGCATCACCCAACTGCGGCATAGCGGCCCCCCTCTCGACTTATAATATGGGCAGGTATTTCTTCAGCTCGTATTCGGTTACCTGAGCGCGGTAATTTTCCCACTCTATCTTCTTGTTCTGGATGAAAGCCTCAAAAACGTGCTCACCAAGCGACTTGCGCACCAACTCGCTCTTCTCGGCTAACAGTATTGCCTCCAGCAGGCTGGCCGGCAAGGTACTTATTCCCCGCTCTTGCCTTTGCGCTGCGGTCATCTCATATACGTTCTCTTCTACGGGCGGAGGCGGTTCCAGGCCCTTCTCAATTCCCTCCAGCCCAGCGGCCAGCATGACACTGAAAGCGAGATAGGGGTTGCAGGCCGGGTCGGGAGACCGGTATTCAATTCGGGTTGCCTTCTCCCGGCCTGGCCGGTATTCCGGGACCCTGATTAAATCGGAACGGTTGCGCCGTGCCCAGGAGAGGTATACCGGCGCCTCGTAGCCGGGAACCAGCCGCTTGTAAGAGTTGACCCACTGGTTGGTCACCGCCGTAATCTCGGGAGCGTGAGCGAGCAGTCCGGCTATATAGCTCCTGGCGATCTTAGACAGATGG
>JAUWGI010000128.1 GCA_030606505.1 Deltaproteobacteria bacterium | reverse complement strand
CTTATCGCCCACCGCCCTGGACGTATATTTGCGGATGCTTCTCCTGCCCTTTATTGCTTCCATCAATTCCATCTCATCCTCCTTCTATTCCGCTTCCCAGGCGTCCCTGCCGATTAAAGAGACGAAGCGGCAGCCGCCCAGGTTCTCAAGTTTATTCTTTTTTTTGCCCCGGCTGATCTTGCATAGCTCCTGGACATGGCGGGAGCCGACCGGAATCACCAGCCGCCCCCCTATGGCGAGCTGGGCGATGAGGTCGGGTGGCACCTTGGGTGCGGCCGCGGTGACTATAATGGCGTCATAGGGGGCTTCCCGCCGCCAGCCCAGGGTCTCCTCGGCCGGGTGCACCTCGATATTTGTATAGCCCAGCTTGGCCAGCAGCTTTCTGGCCATCTCGGCCAGGGGCTTAACCCGCTCGGTGGTAATAACCTTGCCGGCCAGCTCGGCCAGGATAGCCGCCTGGTAGCCGCTGCCGGTGCCTATCTCCAGCACCTTCTCCCTGCCGCTGAGCTCCAGTGCCTCGGTCATAATGGCGATAATAAACGGCTGGGAGATTGTCTGCCCGTAGCCGATGGGCAGCGGTTTATCCTGGTAGGCCAGGTGACGGCTTTCCGGGGGCACGAAGAGTTCCCTGGGGATGGCGCGCATGGCCGCCAGCACCCGCTTATTCTTAATCTCGGTGCTGAGTTGCTCGATTAACTCGGCCCTGGCCGCTTCAAAGTCCATAATAGCCACTCGCCGCCGGGATAAGATTCAAGCGAAAATCAGGGCTAGTATCACCAGAATAACTATCATTACCCCCGCCACCATGCCGATTCGGCGCAGCTCGGCGACTATATTGGAAGCCTGGGCTGCCATAACCGGGGCCTTCGGCTTCGGCGCCGGTGCCGGAGGCGCCTTAGCTGCTTCGGGAGCCGGCCCGGTGACCTGAGCCTCTATCGGCTTCAAAGCCGCTGGTGTCGAAAAGACCTTCTTGCCCTTTCTCTTGCTCCGCGGCAGGTGTTTGCCCCGCTTTGATTTGCCCGTCATCTGCTACCTCCTACTTGGCCCTCGGGTGAGATTTTTGGTAGGCGCGCCGGATGTGTTCCGTGGTCAGGTGGGTATAGACCTGCGTGGTGGAGATATTGGCGTGCCCCAGCAGCTCCTGAACCGACCTCAGGTCAGCCCCGCCGCTCAGCATGTGGGTGGCAAAGCTGTGCCGCAGCGTATGGGGGGTAATCTCAACACCCAGCTTGGCCGCTTTAGCGTAGCCCTTAAGTATCTGCCACAGCCCCTGCCGGGTCAGCCTCTCGCCGCGCCGGTTGAGGAACAGGGCCTCCTCTCCGTCGCCGGCTTTCAGCCTGGGGTGTCCCTGGCTTATATAATCCTTCAGCGCCGCCACTGCCTGGCTGTGAATGGGGATGAGCCGCTCCTTGCCCCCCTTGCCGAAGCAGCGCACATAGCCGCCCTCGGTATCGATGTCGTTCAGGTTCAGCGATACCAGCTCGCTCACCCTCATGCCGCTGGCGTAGAGCAGCTGCAGCATGGCTTTATCCCTCTTGGCTTCCGGTGTCGTCCGCTTCTCCGTTTCCTCCAGTAGCTGGCGGGCCTGGGTGATTGAGATTGGCTTGGGCAGTGACTTGCCCACCCGGGGCGAAGGCACGTCCCGCGTCGGGTTATCCTTTATCAGCCCCTCCGCCGTCAGAAAACCGAAGAAGGACTTGACGGCGGCTAACTTGCGGGCGACCGTGGTGGCGGCGTACCGCCTCTCCTTGAGGTTGGTCAGGTAGCTTAAGATGGACTGCCGGTCAAAGGCCGCCCAGGGCGGGATAGTGCCCCCCTTGGCCGCCTCTTCAAGGAAGCCGGCCAGTTGGTTCAGGTCATTCTGGTAGGCTTCTATGGTGTTCTGGGAGAAGCCCTTCTCCACCTTCAGGTAGTTCAGGAATTTATCAATAGCTTCTTTCACCGCTCCTCCTCGCTACATGGGTGATTTTATGTTATTTTAACATAACTAGAAAGAAAATTCAGCCAAAGAGGCGCTTTGTTCAGGGGAAAAACGGCTTCATTCCCCGCCCGTCTTACCTATCAGTTCTCTGATAGTCTGCCCGCCGCTTTCCTGCGGATAAAATTTAAGCCCGGCGCCCCAGTCCGGGTCGGGCCCTACCTCAGTCATGGTCTTGGCTACCGCCCCCTCTATAGTCATGCCTTCGGTACACAGGCTGGTGATAAGCTCGGCGGCGGCCCGGTCAACGTAGTCCAGGCCCACACTGCCGCTCCACCCCAGGTAGGCTGACGCCCCCTTCAGGGTAAAGGCGGCGGCCATGTCCTCCAGGTAGATGCAGGAGCAGCCCATCATTATTATCACCGTATCATCAAGGCTCCCCCGCATGCTCTCTAGGACAAACTTGGAGTTGACGGCGAAGACAAGGGGAAAGTCGGCCACCATCTCCGCCGGCAGGAGCTGGTCGTCCAGCTGCTCGCGGACGTAGCTGGTCTGCTTGTATTCCTCGGCGGTAAACAGGTAGGTGGCTTTCTTTACCCCCACCACCTCCGAACCCTCCTCCGCCTTGAGCAGCCCGGCGTGAGCCCGGAAGATGATTAGCTCATATCCGTATTTAGGCAGCTGGCGG
>JAUWGI010000134.1 GCA_030606505.1 Deltaproteobacteria bacterium | reverse complement strand
GGCATGATATCGGCGGCGCTGTCGCCGTATTTAACGAAAAAGCCGGTCAGCATTTCGGTCTTGTTGGCCGTGCCCAGCACCAGCCGGTTTTCATGCTCGGCGAAAGAATACAGCTCCACCATCCGCAGCCGGTGCTTCATCCGGTAGTAGGCATTGGCCCGCCGGATAATCCCGGAGCTGGTCCCTTCCAGACTACTGAGTAAAGGCCTTTCCCCGGTGAGGGCGGTATAGAGCTTATAGCTGGCCTTAATGGCCGGGCCGGCTATCTTCTGGCTGGCGAAAAAGTTGCGCGGTATATGGCGGTAGATGCCCATCTCCTCCAGAATGGGGGTGAGGTCAACCCTTTCCACCCTGACGCCCAGTGTTTCGGCCTGCTGCCGGGCGTCCGGCTCGCTCTGGGGGCTGCTGTCCCTTTCCGGCATAATCAGCCCCAGCACCCTATCGGCGCCGAGGGCGGCCACCGCCAGCGCCAATACTACGCTGGAGTCCAGCCCGCCGCTTAAGCCGATGACGGCGCCTTCCCGGTTAAAATTGCCCAGGCTGGTCTGGATAAAGCCTTCCAGCTTCTGGCTGACCGCTTCCGGGTCTATCCGGAGCTGTTCTACTGTCAGTTCCATTTTTTATCCTTATTGGCCACTAATGCGCTGCCAGTCCTTTTCGGTGTAGAAGGCCAGCCCCAATGCCCCCGGGCCGGTGTGGGTGCCGAAAACCGGGCCCAATTCGACGATATCAAGCTCGGTGCAGTCGCAGCGGGCCCTGACCTCTTGCTCCAAGGCCAGGGCTTCCTCTAAGGCACAGGAGTGGATGACGGCACCGTGATGAATAGAGCCGCCCCTGCCGGCCCGCTTTTCCAGAAGGTTTAGCATATACTCTGTGCCTTTAGCCCGGCTTCTGGCTCTGGCCAGGGGCTTGGCCTCGGCGTTTTCCAGAGCCAGTATTGGCTTGACGTTCAGTAGCGAGCCGACTAAAGCCTTGGCCGCCCCGATACGGCCTCCCCGCCAGGCGTATTTAAGGGTATCAACCATGGCAAAAATGCTGATGCAGGGGGCCAGTTGCTCTATCTTGGCCTTAATCTGAGCTAAATCCTCGCCGGCCTCGGCGGCCCGGGCCGCCGCCGTCACCAGCAGTCCCATCCCCATCGACAGCCAGTCCACCACCTCAATCTGAGCTTCGGGGAATTGCTCTCTGGCGGCCAGCGCCGAGTTGAAGGTCCCGCTGAGCTTGGCCGAGGGGTGGATGGAAAAGACAGGGTGGCCCAGAGAGCTGAGTTGGGAGTAGACCTCGATGAAGTCGCTGACGGGGGGCTGGGAGGTGGTGGGCAGCCGACTCGATTCCGCCAGCCTCCGGTAAAAATCTTCATTGGTGATATCCACCCCCTCGGAGAAGACCTCGGTGCCAAAGGCAATCTTGAGGGGCACGACGCGGATATCGTGTTCGGCCAGTGTCTTGGACAGGAGATAGGCAGTGCTGTCGGTAACGATTTTGACCTTAGTAGCCAACCCTTACCTCTCTTCAGGAAAGTCAGCCACCAGCGGCGCTTGGCGCTTATGCCGGCTGGCGGCTATCATCGACTCAAGCCTCTTTTTAACTGCCGCTGAGGCTTCACCAGAAGCCAGATAACGGTCAATTTCGTCATAACTTAGCCCTAACTCCCCCTCGTCGGTCTGCCCCTCCCATAAGCCAGCTGAGGGGGGCTTATCGATGATGGGCTGGGGGATGCTTAAGAATCGGGCCAGCTCTCTTACCTGCCCCTTTAGCAGATTGCCCAACGGCTGGATATCAACACCGCCATCGCCGTACTTGGTGAAGTAGCCCAGGATAAGCTCGTCACGGTTGCTTGAGCCGACCACCATGTAGTTAAGCTGGTTGGCGAAGTAATAGAGGGTGAGCATTCTCAGTCTGGCCTTGAGGTTGGCTTGAGCCAGACGTCTGACTTCTGGGGTTATATTGTCATCGGGCAGCACCTTGAGCAGGGCATCGTAGGTGGTATCAAGAGCTACCGTCTTAGTCGGGATAGAGAACTGGTCAGCCAGTACCTGAGCGTGCTCTAAATCCTCCTGGTTGCTGTGGCAGGGCATAGTTATTGCCAGCATATCTTCAGGGAAGGCGCGGCGGCAGAGCACCGCCGCTACCGAGGAGTCCAGACCGCCGCTTAAGCCCACCACCACCCCCTTACCCCCGGCGTCTGCGACCTTATCTCTTATCCAGGAGACTAGCTTATCAGTTAACTGCTGCCAGTTCATCGCTTATCGGTTGTTGCTTTAAGGTTGCCAGTAGTATACTACTCTGTAGCTATCCGGTCAAAAAGGGGGAGTCACCCGGTTTTTAGAGTGCGTTTTATTTCCCACCCTCCCACCCTCATAGGCTACGCCTCTAAAACTCCCTTAAAGGTGGGAGGGGAAAGTAATGTCTCCCCCCTCTGGGGGGTGGGGATAAAAGGGATTTAGCCCTACCACAAGGGTGGCGGGCGGGAAAATATAAAAAAAGGGGTGGGGTAGATAAAG
>JAUWGI010000129.1 GCA_030606505.1 Deltaproteobacteria bacterium | reverse complement strand
GGGTTTATCCGGCCGGCCGATGCCCACCCGGATGCGGGTAAAATCCTGAGTTCCCAGCTCCTGGATAATAGAGCTAATGCCCTTGTGCCCCCCGGAGCCGCTGCCAGAGCTCAGGCGGATTTTAGCCAGGGGCAGGTCAAGGTCGTCGTGGATGACCAGCAGGTCTTTCGGGTTGACGGCGAACTTGCGCAACAGGCGGCTTACCGACTGGCCGCTATTATTCATGTAGGTCTGGGGGCGGGCCAGCACCACCTTGTTTCCAGCCACCGTACCTTGGCCAATCCGGGCTAAGCTTTTCTTCCGGTCAAACTTTATCCCCTGAGAACGGGCAAAGTGCCTGAGGCAGATAAAGCCGATATTGTGGCGGTTACCGGCGTAAGACCGCCCCGGGTTGCCCAGGCCGACAATCAGTTTGGTCATAAAAGCATAATCTCCGGTGGGTTACTTCACCTTCCCCAGGCTGTAATCGGCGTAAGGCTCATCGGTTTCCGGGTCCCAGTACCAGACGTCGCCATCAATAATGGCGAGGCAATATACTATATATGTATCCGTAGACGTGTCGTAGTAATAAGCGGCGGAAACGATATAGCCGTCACTCAGGGCGTCTTCCTGTACCTCCAGGGCCTTGCCATACCACTCGCTGGCATAATCGCAGATTGGCTGGTCGGAGACATCGTTGGCCTGCAGCCACTGGTTAAGCTCCTCAAATGAAGAGAAGTCCCGGTACTGACGCATTAACCCGCAGCCCGCCAGCGTGGTGACTACCAAGCAGATAGCCACCAGACCTGTTAACAACCATCTGAAACGTCTCATCTTTACCTCTTTCTACTGCTTTTTCTCTAAAAGACGGAGGAGCCCGGCCTCGGTGAGCTGTTTGGTACCCAGCTCCTGAGCTTTGGCCAGCTTGTTGCCGCCGGGGTCGGCGCCGAGCACAAGATAGGCGGTTTTTCTGGTGACGTTATCCTTGGCGGTGCCCCCCAATTCTTTTATCCTGGTTTCCGCCTCCTGGCGGGAGAATGCTTCCAGTTTGCCGGTGACAACGAACTCCAGACCGGCCAGCGGCAGTTTTTCCGATTTGACCTCTTCTGCCAGCCTGACCCCCGCCTTTCTCAGTCGTTCAATGATTTTCTGGTTTTCCGCTTCCCGGAAGAAAGCGATGAGGCTATCGGCAATCTTGGGTCCTATAGCCTCAATTTCCATAAGCCCTTCCCTTGAGGCGTTAGCCAGCGCTTCAATACCGTGAAACTGGCGGGCTAGAATTTCGGCGGTTTCCGAGCCGACGTGGCGAATCCCTAAGGCAAAGATAACCCTGGACAGCGGCCTCTCCTTGCTCTTCTCGATGGCGGCCAGCATATTATCTACGCTCAGTTCCGCCATCCGCTCTATCTTGAGCAGTTGCTCCCTCTTATCTTTCAGGTAATAGAGGTCGGACACATCTTTGACCAGCCCCTCTTTGAACAGCATGGCGCTCTGCGATTCGCCGATGCCCCTGATATCCATGGCTCCCCTTGAGACAAAGTGCTCGATGCGCTGCTGGACCTGGGCGGGACAGGCAGCATTAGAGCAGTAGTACATGACCTCGCCCTCGGGCCTGAATATCTCTGCTTTACATTCCGGGCAGGCCGGGCGCTTTTTCGCCTTATCATATATCTTATCCGGCAGGCTGAACTCCTTTTCTTTGCCGGTGCGTTTGGTCTTGATTGGCCCCACTACCTCCGGTATCACCTCCCCCGCCCGCCGCACGATGATGATATCGCCGATGCGGATGTCCTTGCGCCGGATGTCGTCCTCGTTGTGCAGGGCGGCCTGTTTAATGGTTACCCCGCCCACCGACACCGGCTCCAGGACGGCGTAGGGGTTGAGGGTGCCGGTCCGGCCCACGCTGATTTCGATGCTTTTTAGCAGGGTGGTGCCTTCGATAGCGGCGAACTTGTAGGCTACCGACCATCTCGGCTCGCGGCCGACATCACCCAGACGTTCTTGTAAGTCAATCCGGTTGACCTTGACCACGATGCCGTCGGCTTCGTAGGGCAGGCTCTCCCTCTTTTCCTCCCAGGTGTGGTGGAATTCGGCGACCTGCTCGATGGTATTAAGAAGACGGTTATTGGGGTTAATTTTAAAGCCGAGGGATTTTAAATATTCCATAGTTTCCCAGTGGGTGGGTGGGGTGGCTTTGCCTTCCGCCCAGCCCAGCATGTAGATATAGATATCCAGCGGGCGTTTGGCGGTAATACGGGGGTCAAGCTGGCGCACCGAGCCGGCGGCGGCGTTCCTGGGGTTGGCAAAGAGGGGCAGACCTTCCTCAGCCCGCTCCCGGTTTAATCTTTCAAAGCCGGCCCTGGGCAGGAAGACTTCGCCCCGTACCTCGAGGCGGGGCGGGGCGTCCCCGGGCACGGAGAGCGGGATACTTCTGACCGTTCTCAGGTTCTGGGTGATATCCTCGCCGCGCACGCCGTCGCCGCGGGTAGCCCCGGTGGTGAGCTTGCCGTCGATATAGGTCAGCGCCACGGCCAGTCCGTCAATCTTGTGCTCGCAGGCAAAGTCGAATTTCTGGCCGTCGAGCAGTTTGG
>JAUWGI010000043.1 GCA_030606505.1 Deltaproteobacteria bacterium | reverse complement strand
CCAGCCCACCCTACAGAAGTGATACTTCTATCAATTTCTTTTTAGGGGGGTGGGGTAAGAGAGTCTAAGAGGGTGAAACCTTTTTGGGCGGGTTGGGAAAGAGAGGGACACCACCCCAGTGGGGGGTGGGGTTTAAGAGATGAAAATAGGCAGAGCCTTTTTGGGTGGGTGGGTATGGGAAGATAGAGAACTGGTAAAAAGGGGGGCGGGTGGGAAAAAATAACTAAATTGACTTGACATATTGCCCGTGATATCATAATCAAAAGGCTGGTTAATATGTCAGCTCTGAGCGAGCTTTGCCAAGAAATCGAGCGTTGCCAGCAGTGCGAGATAGCTAAATATCGGAACAAGGTGGTGCCGGGTGAGGGGGCGGAGGATGCCGCCATAATGTTTATCGGCGAGGCACCAGGCTGGCACGAAGACCAGCAGGGGCGCCCCTTTGTCGGGCCGGCGGGGAAGTTTCTGGACGAATTGCTGGCTTCTATCGGACTAACGCGGCAGCAGGTCTATATTGCCAATGTGATTAAGTGCCGCCCCCAGGGAAACCGTGACCCTTTGCCTTCGGAGATCCAAAACTGCCGTCAGTGGCTGAAACGCCAGATTGAGATAATTGGCCCCGAGATGATTGTAACCCTGGGGCGTTACTCCATGGCGATGTTCTTCCCCGGCAAGAGTATCAGTAAGATTCACGGCACGGTCCAGAAGCGGGATAATGTTATCTACTACGCCATGTACCACCCGGCGGCGGCGCTGCACCAGGCAAGCTTGCGCCAGGCTATAGAGGCGGATATGCTCAAGATTCCATCCCTGCTGGCTGAAGCCGGAGGCGTGGCAGAGGCAAAGCAGGAGCCAGAGCAATTAAGTATGTTTTAGGTGAAAGATAATGGCTAAATCAAAGTTAAAAATAATCCCCCTGGGGGGGCTATCTGAAATCGGCAAGAATATGATGTTGATGGAGTACGAGAACGACATCATCATTATTGATTCCGGGCTGATGTTCCCCGGGGAGGAAATGCTGGGTATTGACCTGGTAATCCCCGACATCAGCTACCTGCTGGAGAATAAGGAGAAGATAAGGGGCATAGTTATCACCCATGGTCATGAAGACCATATCGGCGCCTTGCCTTACCTCCTGCCCCAGCTTGAGGTGCCGGTCTATTCCACCAAGCTTACCAACGGGCTTATCTCGGTGAAGCTCAAGGAGAGAAGGGCACTGGCCGGGGCCAAGCTCAAGGTGGTGCCCTATGGCGGTCAGGTGAACCTGGGCAGGTTCAAGGTGGAGTTCTTCCACGTTTGCCACAGCATACCTGACGCCGCCGGTCTGATTATTCATACCCCGCTGGGCACCATTGTCCACAGCGGGGATTTTAAGCTCGATTACACCCCGGTAGATGGCAAGCCGACCGACCTTTCCCGGCTGGCTCAGCTGGGATCACAGGGGGTATTGCTATTGCTGTCAGATTCCACCTATGCCGAGCTCCCCGGTTATACCCCGTCGGAGAGGCTGGTGGGTGAGACCCTGGACCGGGTCATGGCCGATGCGCCGGGCCGGGTGATTGTGACCACCTTCTCCTCGCTGGTGTCCCGCATTCAGCAGGTTATTGACGCCGCTGCCAAGCATGAGCGGCGGGTGTTTATTATCGGGCGGAGTATGACTGATATAGTGAAAATGACCCTGGAGCTGGGCTATCTCAAGGCTCCCGACGGCATACTGGCCCGGATAGATGAACTAAAGAATACGCCCCATAATAAGGTGGTCTTTGTCACCACCGGCAGTCAGGGGGAACCGACCTCGGCTCTGGTCCGCATCGCCAACCGCGACCATCGCCATGTTCATGTTTTGCGGGGGGATACAGTGGTGCTGTCAGCCACCCCCGTCCCTGGCAACGAAGCCCTCATCAACCGCACCGTGGACAACCTCTTCCGGCAGGGGGCTCAGGTGCTATACGATAAGGTGGCCCAGGTTCATGTCCACGGGCACGGCAGCCAGGAAGAGTTGAAGCTGCTGTTGAATCTGGTCAAGCCCCGCTTCTTTATGCCCATTCACGGCGAGTTCCGTCACCTCAGTCTCCATGCCAAGTTAGCCCAGTCGGTGGGTATCCCGGAGAAGAATGTCTTTTTGCTGGAAGACGGCGATATCCTTGAGCTCGGCCAGTGGTCGGGGAAGATAACCGGCAAGGTCAGCTCGGGCAATGTCTATGTGGACGGTCTGAGCGTGGGTGGTGTCGGCACCGTGGTTTTACGTGACCGGAGGATGCTGTCGCGGGACGGCATTGTTATGGTGATTATCACCGTTAACCGCCAGACCGGCAAGCTGGTAGGGCGTCCCGATATTGTCTCCCGGGGTTTTGTCGATACCAGGGAGGCCAAGGATATGATAGAGGCTAGCCGTGACATAGTAGCTCGAGCCTTGGACCACAGCGGTGTCCGCCCGGCTGACTGGGGCTTTATCTACGCCAAGGTCAGGGATATATTACATAAATTCTACTACGACCAGACCAAGCGCCGCCCCATGATTCTGCCGGTTATGGTGAAGGTATAGGCTTTATATGGCTAGAAAGAAGGCTAAGGCTAAGCGCCAGCCGAGAGGAGAGTCCGGAGCCAGGGGTGAATCGGGCTGGAAGCGGTTTTTCCGTTTCATCTGGCTGCCGCCGGTGCGCCGCCTGATACTGGCGGTGATTATCGTTGCCCTGGCGTTCTGGCACTGGTCGACGATTACCGCCTGGGCGGCCAGCGTCTGGGGCGACACCCTGGCCCTGTTCGGCTGGGGGCTGGCCTTCCTGGTCATAGCCTTTGGCGTGCTGATGGGAATATTGTGGGGGCAGAGGGTGCTCTCCTTTATCTACCACTGGAACCAGTGGCTGGGTGGTGTCGCCTTTATCCTGGTGGCCTGGGGAATAATGGCCTTCTGGGGGGTGGGGGGCAGCTTCGGGCAGGGTATTATCGGGGCTAACGTTGCTCTGGGTATTCTGCGCCTGCTGGGGATGGTAATTTTAGGCTTTATCCTGGTCGCTCCCGGCGTTTGCTGGCGGCTTGTGGCCAGGTTTTTCTCCTGGGTAGGCAGAAAGCTCAGGGAACGCCCCGCCCCCAAGCCGGAGACCTATGTTGAATCTCCCACTGCTGAGAAGCCGGAGCCGCCCCCGGTAATGGCCCCGCCTCCGGTGATTGTGCCCCAGCCGCCACTAGCCAGAGAGCCCGAAGTTCCGACCCCGGCGCTGGCCCCTACCACGGCGCAGCAGGAACTCAGGCAGGTGGCCCAGGAGGTATGGAAGAAATACGGCGAATCACCGTCGCTGGTTATGGTTGACGGCTGGCGGTTGCCCCCTATCGATATTCTGGATAGTGTGCCCGATGTCGAGTTCGGGCAGGCCGATAACATGCAGCGGGCCAAGATTATCGAAGACGCGCTGGCCAGCTATGGTGTTGAGGCTAAAGTGGTGCAGATAAACGCCGGTCCCACCGTTACCCAGTTTGGCATCGAGCCGGGCTGGGACCGGAAGATGAAGGAGATAAAGGAGCGGGACAGGGACGGCAATATCCAGGTCAGGCAGGAGGAGGTGTCCAAGACCAGGGTTAAGGTGGAGAGGATTACCTCACTGGCCAACGACCTGGCGCTGGCCCTGGCGGCACCCAGCATCAGGATTGAAGCCCCGGTGCCGGGTAAATCGGTGGTGGGGATTGAGGTGCCCAATACCATCTACGGTATGGTCAGCCTGCGGGGGGTAATGGAGACCAGCGCCTTCCAGAAGATAACCGCCAAGTCCAAGTTAGCGCTGGCACTGGGCAAG
This sequence comes from Deltaproteobacteria bacterium, assembly GCA_030606505.1. GTDB lineage: Bacteria > Chloroflexota > Dehalococcoidia > Dehalococcoidales > BS750m-G39 > JABMRW01. The sequence goes on along the minus strand of JAUWGI010000043.1, from coordinate 2,955 downwards.
GGTGCCGGCGGGGAGGCAGTGGCCGGTGACCTGTCTAAAATGCCCCACCTGCTTATCGCCGGGGCTACCGGTAGCGGCAAGACGGTCTGTCTGAATTCCAGCATCTGCTGCCTGCTGATGCATACCCCGCCCAGCGAGGTGCAGTTTTTTATGATTGACCCCAAGCGGGTGGAGCTGACCTCGTTTAACAGCATACCTCACCTGGCCACCCCCGTCATCGTTGATACTCAAAAAGCCATAGGCACACTGCGCTGGCTCAACCAGGAGATGGACAAGCGGTACCAGAAGCTGGCTACCGCCGGCGTCCGCAACATCGAGGGTTACAACAAGAACAAAGAGGGAGAGGAGAGACTCCCTTACCTGGTGCTGGTCATTGACGAGCTTGCCGATTTAATGATGGCCGGCTTTGACGAGGTGGAGCACGTCCTCTGCCGCCTGGCGCAGCTTGCCCGGGCTACCGGCATTCACCTCATCGTGGCCACACAACGCCCATCTGTTGACGTGGTTACGGGCTTGATTAAGGCCAACTTCCCCACCCGCATCAGCTTTGCCGTCACCTCCCAGGTCGATTCGCGCACCATCCTGGATATGGGTGGGGCGGAGAAACTGCTGGGCCGGGGAGATATGCTCTATATGCCCACCGAGGTGGCCAAGCCCAAGCGCCTGCAGGGGTGCTATGTCTCCGATGCCGAGGTGGAGAGGCTGGTCTACTTCTGGAACAGCCAGAAGAGCGAAGAGGCGATTATGCCCAGGATTGAGGAGATTACCACGACTATGGCCGGGAGGGGAAGCTTCCCCGCCGACCCGCTGATGGAAGCCGCCCGGCAGCTGGCCGAGGAACACGGCCATATATCAACGTCTTTTTTGCAGCGGCGGCTGCGCATCGGCTACCCCCGCGCAGCGCGCATTATGGAGCAGCTTGAGGAGGAGGAGGGAGAAGGGGAAGAGGTCTAGGCTACCCTTCCTTAACGGCATGGTATGCCGTTAACCACGCCCAAAGACCCCAGATAATAAGCGCAATCGCTATCAGTATCCAGTTGATTGCTCCCAGGCCGATGGCGTTATTTATGGCACTGGCTATGATTCCTATTATCAAACAAGCAATGCCCAGAAAGTCTAAAACTATTGAACTCCGTGCGTGCCACTTAGCCCCTTTCCCGAACAATAGGAACTTCATGTCCTTTGGAATCTCTGCCATCTTTATCACCTCCTTTCACTAGATAGTTGTTTTTACCGCTATTATACTCCTACTTGTCAATAGGGTGGGGGGGAAGGGTATAATGGGGTAGAGGAGGGTTAAGGGGCATGTTTGCGGCTTACTTCCCCCTCTTTAACCGCTTCATAATCGCATCCATATAAACCTTAGCTAGGCTCTTGCCGTACTTGGCCATGCGCTCCCGCTTTTTCTCGGTGTTGGCTATTAAGTTGCCAGGAGTACGAAGGGTATAATAAGGGCGACGAGACCTATGAAGAGGACGCCGAACATAAACAGGTTATATCTCATCCTGTAATCACTCAGCAGCGACTGGTCATAGTAATCGGCTACACCCTGGTCCTTGTACATCTTTAAGAGCCCATTGAGCAGCTTTACTCTGGTTTGCCTGCCTCTTATTAACCCGAGTTCCACAATCAGATTGACCACTATTAAAAGAGCCACCAGCGCGAACATTACGATTGTTGCCGCTGTGCCGGGGTCGCTCGAGGCTATTCCGGAATTAATGCCCAGAACCAGCAGGTTGAGGATAACACCGGTGAGAATAAAAATCGTGTCCGCGCGTGAGTTGGTACCAAGTTCGCTGATAATGTGCTCATGAACTCGCTCAATCATGTTGCCCTCCTTTATTTTTCGTAGTTTAAATGCTACCTATTTTTGCCGCTTTAACCTCTTCATAATCGCATCCATATAAACCTTAGCTATATTCTTGCCGTGCTTGGCCATGCGCTCACGCTTTTTCTCGAGCTTCTTTTCCCGGCGCTCCTGCCTGGTCTCTTCCTCGTCGTTGGTCATTTTTTTATCTCTACCGGCTCGAACTCTTTCCTGAGCTCGATGATGCGGTCACGGATCAGGGCCGCCTTCTCGAACTCAAGGTTGCGGGCGGCGGTCTTCATCTGCGCTTCCAGCTCTTTAATCAGCCGGGTGATGTCCTCCCTGGTGAGGGGGGCGGCGGCGTCATAGACGGCGTGGACATCGGCGGCGACCTTGACCCGCTGGGTGATGTCCTTGATGGCTTTCCTTATCCCGCGGGGGGTAATGCCGTGCTCTTTATTATAAACCTGCTGAATCTGGCGGCGGCGCCTGGCCTCGTCGATGGCGGCCTGCATGGACCTGGTGACGGTATCGGCGTACATGATGACATGGCCGTCAATGTGGCGGGCGGCGCGGCCCATAGTCTGGATTAAAGCCCCCGCCGACCTTAAGAAGCCCTCTTTATCGGCGTCAAGGATGGCTACCAGGCTGACCTCGGGCAGGTCAAGCCCCTCCCGCAGCAGGTTTATGCCCACCACCACGTCGTAAACGCCCAGGCGGAGGTCGCGCAGTATCTCTACCCTCTCCAAAGTATCAATCTCGGAGTGCAGGTAGTGGGTCTTGAAGCCCATCTCGATTAGATAGTCGGCCAGCTCTTCGGCCATCCGCTTGGTCAGGGTGGTGACCAGGCAGCGCTCCTTTTTATCCACCCTGGTCTTAATCTGGTCGAGGAGGTCGTCAATCTGCCCCCTGGTGGGCTTGATTTCGACGGTTGGTTCGAGGAGGCCGGTGGGGCGGACTAACTGCTCCACCACCTGCCGGCTGTGCTGGTACTCGTACTCTCCGGGGGTGGCCGAGGTATAGGCAACCTGGTTTAAGCGCTGGCCGAACTCGGTGAAGTTGAGGGGGCGGTTGTCCAGCGCTGAGGGCAGGCGGAAGCCGTACTCGACCAGGGTTTCCTTGCGGGAGCGGTCGCCGTGATACATGCC
>JAUWGI010000063.1 GCA_030606505.1 Deltaproteobacteria bacterium | reverse complement strand
TCCGGGTGAGGAGCGGGCTGCGTGAGCTGGCCCAGGCCGGCCTGGTCAGTCAAAAGGGCGAGCAGTACGAGCTGTCAGCCAAGGGCGGTGAGCTGGCCGACAGCCTGCCCGCTTGAATACTGAATAGAGATAATGAATGAGAAAGGCGACCAGGAACTATCTCTTAGCCTTTATTATGGCGGTGTTTGCCCTGTTCCAGGGGATAACCGGCTTTATCCTGTGGGTGGTGCTGCCGCGGGGCTATATGGGGGGCAGGGGTGCTGACAGCACCTTTATCTGGTCAAGAGATAGCTGGATTGTCCTGCATGACTGGACAGCCGTCGCCCTGGCGGTTATAGTATTGGTGCATGTCATCCTGCACTGGGGATGGATTGTCCGTATGACCCGGTCATACTTCAGACCGAAATAATCAGCGGAGGGGGCCATGGACAAGAAAGAAATCATCAAGATGCTTAACCAAGACATCGAGGGGGAGCACGCCGCCATCATCCAGTACCTGAGCCACGCCTACGCCATGGGCGAGGGCGAGATGTCCTGCGAGATTGAGGCTATGGCCCGGGAGGAGATGCGCCACCTGGACTGGCTGGCCGAGAACGTCGTCGAGCTGGGCGGCACCCCCAGCCTGGAACGGGGGACGATGCGGACGGGGGGCAAGGCGGTATCCGAGTGGATGAGCAACGACATACTGCAGGAAGACGATGGTATCAAGCTTTACAAAGAGCACATCAAGGCCATCGACGACCCAAAGATAAAAAGGCTGCTCAAGCGTATCCTCTCCGACGAGGAGTCCCACCGGGGCGATTTCGTCCATTTCGTGGATAAAGCCAGGAAGGAGAGGTCTACCGACCACCGGGGCGATAAAAAGGACGAGGTCACCGAGGTGCTTAACTGGGGCATCGAGCACGAGTACACCGTTATCCTCCAGTACCTGCTTCAATCATACCTATCGCCCAACGCCGAGGCCAAGAAGGAACTGGAAGACCAGGCCATCAACGAGATGCAGCACCTGTGCTGGCTGGCCGAGGAGATAATCGACGGCGGCAGCCGCCCCCTAATCGAGCATAGCAAAGTCGACCGCTCCCGGAAGACCGCCGATATGCTGCGGGCTGACATCAAGATTGAGAAGGAAGTGGCCGAGGCCTATGACAAGGCCGCCAAGAAGGTGAAAGACCCCGGCCTTAAAGCACTGCTGATTCGCATAAGGGACCACGAAATCTACCACACCGAGGTCTTTACCGACCTGCTTAAAGAAGAGGAAAAGTAGCCTGACTTATATCTAAGAAGGGAGGCACTAAGCTAAATGTCAATCTCTTTTTCCGGCAGTGAGCTGATTAATATCGCCATCGGGATTGAGGGGCGGGGTATCGTCTTCTACGATGTCATGGCCAAGTCAACCCAGAACGAAGCCGCCCGCGAGGTCTTTAACTACCTAGCCGATATGGAGCGAGATCACATCGAGATTTTTAAAGGTATGCTCGAGGAAGCCGATAAATTCCAGGTTCCAGCCGACGAGAGCGGGCAGTATACCGCCTACCTCAGGGCATTGGTTGACAGCGCCGTTTTCAGCGACGACCTGGTCACCAGCGAAATGGCGGCTCAGGCCGAGAGCGATACCGCCGCCCTGGAACTGGCTATCAGGGCGGAAAAGGACTCCATACTCTTCTACTACGAGATGAAAGAGGTAATGCCCCAAAGAGCGCAAGCCACGGTAAATAAGATAATCGCCGAGGAAAAATCACACCTGAGACAGCTCTCGGAACTAAAGAAAAAGCTCGCGGCTCTTTAAACTACCAGGCTTAGCGCCGCCTGACGCTTAACTTGTATCCCTTAGCCTTCAGCTCAGCAACAAGCTTCTTGACATCTCCATTATTAACGTGAACACAGACATCCTTTACTTTCGTATCAGGTAACTGCTCGATGTGGACGGTGGTAATCTCCAACCCGAGCTTATTTACCGTAGAGATTATCTCTTGCAACGCCTTACCCTCACCACCGCCGGTAATCTCAATGCGGCTGCCGGGCTCACCTATACCGAGAATGGGATTGACAATCTTGTAGAAGAAATCATTGGTGGTGGATATGCCAACTACCCTGCCATCTTCAACCACCACCAGTGCCCCCACTTTGTTACCCTGGGCCACAGCTAGCGACTCCTCAGCGCTCATATCCGGCGAGCAGGTTATCACGTCCCGCTCCATGATTTCCTTCACCATGGTCTTCTCCAGAAGGTAGCTCAGCTCCCAGACACTGAGAGAGGTGGCTTTAGATGGAGACACGCTTTCCAGACGGTGTTCGGTCACAATACCAACTAACTTTCCCTTGTCCACCACCGGCAGCCGGCGGATGCGATGCGCCTCCATTATCCGTTTGGCATCAGCAAGGCTGGTATTGCTGGGAATAGTGACTACATTGGTGGTCATGATATCACGAACATTCATTTTGCCCTCCTTTTATCATCCCCGATTGCAGATTTTATAATACAACAAACTACTAGAGAAACTCAATACCGGCGTGAGTAATATTAGCCGGAAATAAAAGCAAACCAGCAGTCACGCTGGCCCTGTCCCTTTTCGGCAAAATAACGTGTGCCTAAAGCTCACCCTGCACCAGCGTCGACGTATCCTGGACACCCTGAACACTGCGCACTTCGCTGACGATTATCCGGGACAACTCAAAGAGGCTCTTGGCTTCGGCAGTGGCGATGGCATCCCACCCCCCGAATACCAGGTTCAACTCGGTGACTCCGGGAATGGCGCGAATCTGGGACAGAGCACTGGATTCCAGACCGGGGATTAATTTAACCAGAAGATAGCCCTTTATCATATAACAATATTATATTCCCTATCGGGCCTGCTGGCAAGCAATAAATCCTTTGACAACCACCTGGCTTAGTGGTAATCTATTTTCAATACATGGCTAAGGGCAAGGCAAAACAAACCCCAAAAGCCAGCCGCCGCGTGGCTACCAGCGGCGATATCGAGGTTTCTACCTACCTGGAAATCGCTAAAGAGATAAGCGGTGAGCAGCCGGCGGCGGCCAGAGAGGCCATCCCCAGCGGTGAGCGCGAGGCTATCATCGTTATTGACTTCGGCTCCCAGTACAGCCTGCTTATCGCCCGCCGGGTGCGCGAATGCCAGGTATACTGCGAACTGGTCTCCCCCGACACCCCCTGGGAGAAGATAGCACCCCTGAACCCCAAGGGGTTTATCCTTTCCGGAGGGCCGGGCAGCGTCTATGAAACCAACGCCCCCATGGCGCCGTCTTATATCTATGAGAGCCGTCTGCCCATACTGGGCATATGCTACGGGATGCAGGTCATCACCCACCAGATGGGCGGACAGGTCATGCCGGGGACCAAGCGCGAGTACGGCCACGCCCTGCTTCACCTGGGCGGGGTTGATTCACCTCTCTTTGCCAATGTGCCCCAGTCCACGCCGGTGTGGATGAGCCACGGCGACAAAATCGAAGCGATGCCGCCCGATTTTAACGTCCTGGCTTACACCGATAACTCGCCCTTCGCCGCTATCGGCAACGACAAGAATATATTCGGCCTCCAGTTCCACCCCGAGGTAGCCCACACCCCCGAAGGCAAGGCCATCTTAAAGAATTTTATCTACCGCATATGCGGCTGCCAGGGCAACTGGACGATGGGCAACTTCATCACCGATAGTCTCACCAAAATCCAGAAAGAGGTGGGTAAGGGCAAAGTCATCAGCGCCCTATCGGGCGGGGTTGACTCATCGGTGGTGTCCACTGTCATTCACCGGGCTATCGGCGACCAGCTCACCTGCATCTTCGTCAACCACGGCATGCTGCGCCGCGAGGAGGTGGAAAGAACCTTCAATACCTTCCGCCTCAATATGGGCATGAATATCATCTATATCGATGCCAGCGAGCGTTTCCTCGACCGTCTGAAAGGGGTGACCGACCCCGAGACCAAGAGAAAGATTATCGGCGAGGAGTTTATCAACGTCTTCGAGGAGGAAGCCCAGAAAATCGGCAAGGTGGATTTCCTGGCCCAGGGGACGCTCTATCCCGATGTCATCGAGAGCGCCTCTTCGGGAAGCACCGCCGCCGCCAAGATAAAGTCCCATCATAATGTTGGCGGGCTGCCGGCCAAGATGACGCTAAAGCTGCTGGAGCCGCTGCGCTACCTGTTCAAGGACGAGGTACGCCAGGTGGGGCTGGAGCTGGGCCTGCCCGAAGAGATGGTCTGGCGGCAGCCTTTCCCCGGTCCCGGGCTGGCTATCAGAATTATCGGCGAGGTGACTAAAGAGAAGCTGGAGATACTGCGGGCGGCCGACTGGGTGGTGATGAGCGAGATTAAGAAAGCCAAGCTCTACCGCCAGCTCTGGCAGAGCTTTGCCATACTTACCGATGTCCGCAGCGTGGGGGTGATGGGGGACTTTAGAACCTACGGCTACCTGGTGGCGGTGCGCGCCGTCACCAGCGACGACGCCATGACCGCCGACTGGTCCCGCCTCCCCTACGATGTCCTGGCCCGCATCTCCAACCGAATCGTCAACGAAGTCCCGGAAGTAAACCGGGTGGTCTATGATATAACCTCCAAGCCTCCGTCCACTATAGAGTGGGAGTAAAACGAAGGTGAAAAAAGCCGGGGAAACAATTCAAAGCTAGTTAGCTACGAATATTTGTTTCAAGCGTTATGTAAACTTGAGAGTGGGAGTGATAAGGGAGGCTACTAGCGAGAATAGCTAGATATGGAGGAAACGATTACCATAGCTTGGACAGATATAGTAACAGCCATTGCAGCGGGGTTGACTGTCTTGATATTACTTGCAGCAGCATTTTACGCAAGGAACCAGATTAAGTGCGTTGAAAGGACTAGAGAGGCACAACTACTAACAGACCTTTCAAGACGTTGGAATGAGGAGAAATTAACAGAGGCAAGAAAAGCGGTACGGAATTACAAAAATGGCTCTGAACTAAAAGATGCAGTGCAGAAACTAAGGGAAAGCAATCATGATGAGTATTACGTTTTAGTAAGGCTACCAGACTTCTTTGAAGCTCTAGGAGTTCTTGTTAACACTTCTTGCCTCAGTAAGCAATTAACAAAAGACCTCTTCGGTACTGCAATAGGATATTACCATAAGCTCTATGTTCCAGCTATAAAATACCTGCGTAAGAAATATAATGACGAAAACATCTATAAATGGTTTGACGACTTAACAGAGAAGTTAAACGAACCCAGTCAATAGAGAGTCTTAGAGGCGGAACCTATGAGGGTGGGGGGATAAGGGGAGGAAATAGCCTGATTTTTAGCGGGCGTT